>USCH01000017.1 GCA_900553175.1 uncultured Alistipes sp.
GCAGCCCAATAGCCGCGTAGCACCTCGCCGTCGAGCGACTGCATCGTCACGTCGTAAACCGCACGGTCGGGCGTCGAGTCGCCGGGGCGCAGCGTCAGCGAATAGTGCGGATCGACACGCTCCAGTTCGGCAAGCGTCCGGCGCCAGAAACGGTCGAAGCCGCGTCGCGAATCGGGTTCGGAGACGATCCGTTCGGGGTCGACGCCGAACTGGAACGCACGGAGCGTGTCGCAGCCCTTCAGCAAAGAAGCCCGGTAGAACCCGGGGCCGAGGCTTCCCAAAGCGACCTCGGAGCGGCTGCGGAACAGGCCGTCGTCAGCGACGGAATCCTGCGCGAACCGATAGCCGATCCGCACCGATGCGACCGGCTCTCCGAAGTCGGAAGCGACATCGAAGCGCAGCTCACCAGCCTCCCCCGCCTCCGAAGCCGAGAGCTCGACCGGAAAGCGCACGGGACGGTCCGAACCGAAAACCCAGTCGGATTCGACGGGAATATGCGCCGAGAGCTCCTTGGCGGACGACGGCTGCGCGGCGGCGGGAACGAAATCGAAAAACAGGCAGGCGCAAACGGCACCTGAAGCGAGAAGAAGCGGTTTCATGGCATCGGAAATCGGGTTAGTGAGAACAAATATACAAAAAAATCCCGTTTCTTAAACGAGAAAGCGATGATTTTTCAGCGACAGGCGCCGTTTGGCGGGAGCGTCGCAGCCATCCGGCATCCGCACCGGGCGGTACAGATCGTCGTCCGACTCGCCGTCGAGGTATTTGCGTTTGAACAGGTCGACGAAAAAGATGAAGAGCGACAGCATGAGCGGACCGAAGATCACCCCCATGAAGCCGAAAAGCGAAAGTCCGATCACCACGCCGAAGATGGTGACCAGCGGATGGGTGTCGGCCAGTTTTTTCTGCATGATGAAGCGCACGAGATTGTCGACGTGCGTCACCACCAGCAACCCGTAAAGCACCAGTCCGACACTCTGCCCCCAGCGGCCGACCAGCGCCAGATAGGCCGCCAGCGGCAGCCACACCAGCCCCGTGCCGATGATGGGGATGATCGTGGCGAAGCAGGTCACCAGCCCCCAGAGCAAGGCCCCGGGCACCCCGAAGATCAGGTAGCCGACCCACGCCACGAACCCCTGAACCACGGCCAGCAGCGGAATGCCGATGGCATTGGAGCGCACGATAAGGTGGATCTCCCGGAGCACCCGTCCGCCCACCGCCCGGTCGAAAGGCAGGAGCCTGCGGCAGTAGCTCTCCATGCGCCGCCCGCCGATAAGCATGAAATAGAGCACGAAAAGCAGCACCACGACATTGAGGGCGAAGTCGGTGATGTTGCGCACGATCCATTGCCCCATGCGCGGCAGCATGGCCACCAGCGAATGGATGTTGCTCTCCTGCCAGAGGTCGTAGCCGGTTTTCGCATAGATCAACGCAGCGAGATCGCGCAGGGGCGTGAGGATCGACTGCGGATCGAGCGTCAGGTCCTGGACCTTGACGACGACGCCCCAGACGACGAGCGAAATGGGCCCCAGGAAACAGACCACGGCCTCGGAGAGCAGCAACGTGGCGGCGAGGCTGCGGCGCCAATGCCGGCGTTCGGTCAGACAGCGCATCTGGCGCCGGAGAAGCACGTAGATCGTGGCCGCCCCCAGCAAGCCGCCCAGAAAAGGAGTGATTTCGATGAAAATGGTGATGCCCAACCCCAGAATCAATACGAAAAGCGAATAGCGCCAGTATTTTTCGCGGAAGCAGTTCATACGCCCCCGAAAAACGCAAGGAGCGTGCCGGAGCGGACAGAGGTCGGAGCGGACAGAAGAGCGGGCGGAGGGCGGAGCAGACATCCGCAGATGCCGGACAGGCAGCGGAGCGGTCATCCGGCAGAGATGCCGATGCAAACGCAGGCCGCACGCCGGAACGGGCGCTGTCGAATGCCCCCGAAGCTGCGGCCGCACGCAGCGAAGCGGCATTCCGCAGCGGCCGCTGTCAAAGGACACCGAAGTTGCGGCCGCACGCCGAAGCAGACCGGCGGTGCGGATCGCCGGGCAGCCCGCCGCAGCCCCTACCCTTTCGGTTCAGAGCAATTCGCGGCGCAGGGCGCGGCACGACGCTTCGGGATCGCGATGGTCGAACAAACGCCCCTCGATTCCCAGTTTGCGGGCCGCCTCGATATTGGCCGGACGGTCGTCGACGAAAAGCGTTTCGGCCGGATCGAGCCCATAGCGTTCGAGCAGGATTTCGTAGATGCGCGGTTCGGGTTTGACGCACCCCTCCTCGCACGAGACGACCTCGCCGTCGAAAAGTCCGTACACCGGGAAACGGCGCAGGAAAGCGATGAACTCGCACGACATGTTCGACAGGACATAGAGCCGGTAGCCCGCCGCCTTGAGGTCGCCGATCAGCCGCTCGGTGGGACGCACAGGCTCCTGCAATTCGATGGAGCGGTGCAGGAACTCCTCGCATTGGGGCCGCGGGCAGCCGTTCAGCCGGCAAAGCGTGTCGGTCACCTCGCCGAGCGTCGCGACGCCGCGGTCGTACTCCACCCAGAAGCCGGGCATCGGATCGGCGCGCACGAACGAGAAAAAGTCGATGAACTCCTGCGAACACTTCGTCGCATCGCGGGCGAAGAGCACGCCCCCCAGATCGAAAACGATGTTTTTCATGGTGCAAAGATACGGATAAGAGAGGGCAAAAAAGAATTTATTCGATTTTTTGCCGAGCGGAAAGTTCTTCGGCGCAGCCAAAGAGAGGGAAAGTCGGGTGCAGAAGCGAGCGGCAGCCGGATTCCGCCGGGGCGGAGTATCCGAGACGAAGTCCGCAGTGCAGGAATCCGGACGAAGGGCTGGTCCGGGATTTGCAGGGGCCGGAGAAAAACCATCCGAACATGAATCACGGCATCAGCATTCTTTTCCGCGCCATTCCGCTCGCAATGGCCGCTTTCTGTTTCGCCTACGGGGCCTACATCTACGAAGCGGGAACGGACCCCTCGCGTCTGACGGCAGGACCGGTCGTCTTCTTCCTGGGAGCCATCTGCGTGGCGCTCTACTGCACGGCGGCCACGATCATCCGCCAGATCATCGGCACCTACAGCGAAGCGGCGAAGTACATCTTCCCCGCCATCGGATACTCGGCAGCGGCCATCACGATCGTCTGCGGCCTCATCCTCATCGCATCGCACGCCACGGGATCGCTGGTCGCAGGCCATGTCGTCTGCGGACTGGGCCTCATCGCCACCTGCGTCTCGACAGCAGCCACGGCATCGACGCGCTTCACCCTCATTCCGAAGAACTCGGCCGATGCCGACTTCCGGATCAACCCGCACGGATTCACGCGCGGACAGAGCGCCGCCCTGATCGCCGTAGCCGCAACGGCGGCGGCAGCAGCCTGGATATGGGGCATCCTGATGCTCGCCAAAGGGTCGCTGCCGGCGCACATCGTCGCAGGGCTCGTGCTGCTGGGCATCGCCTGCGTCTGCACGTCGCTCATCGCCCTGGTGGCGAGCATCGCCCGGCAGGTGCGCGGCAGCTATGCCATGAACGAGGGGTCGAAATGGATGTCGCTGGTGCTCGGCATGGGCGGTCTGGCCTTCGCGGCGGGCATCGTGGTCTTCATCGTCTTCCGCCACCACCCGATCAACTTCGTAGGGTTCGTCCTGATCGGTCTGGCCCTGATCTGCTGGAGCATATCGAGCAAGGTGATCCTGCTGGCCAAAATCTGGCACGCCGACTTTCCGCTGGCCGTGCGCATCCCGGTCATTCCGGTGCTGACGGCTTTGTGCTGCCTCTTCCTCGCCGCCTTCCTCTTCGAAGCGGCCGGTTTCGAGAGCAAATATTTCGTTCCGGCACGCGTGCTGACGGGCTTCGGGGCCATCTGCTTCACGCTCTACTCCATCGTCTCGATCCTCGAGAGCGGCACCAGCAAGAAGAGTTAAAAATCCGGGTCATTTTATTTTCGGGCCAGTGCCAGCGAATGGCGAGCTGTTCCGTGCGAGCCTTCGCCCGGAACGGCTCCGGCTCGGCAGTCCGACGACTGCCATTTACTCGGGCCAGCGGGTCAAAAGCCATACAAGAATGTCATTCTGAGGCTTGAAGCCGAAAAATCCGTTCCGGCAACAACAGCTCCTTCATTAACGTTCAGAACAATAAGGAGGGAGGGGCAGAAAAGAGGGGTGGAAAACTTTTCGGTTTTCCACCCCTCTCTCTTATTCTGCGTTTCGCAGCTCTTGCTAACTGCCGAAGTTGTCGTAGAGAATATTCTCCGGCGGCACGCCCAGCGAGTCGAGCATCTTCACCACCGAAGCGATCATCATCGGAGGTCCGCACATGAGGTAGATGCAGCCCTCGGGCTCCTCGTGGTTCTTCAGGTAGTTCTCATACAGCACGTTGTGCACGAATCCGGCCGTATACTTCACGCCTGCGGCGTCGGCTTCGGGATCGGGACGGTCGAGGGCCAGGTTGAACGAGAAGTTGGGGAAATCCTTCTCGATCTGATGGAACTCGTCGAGGTAGGGAGCCTCCTTCATGGCGCGGGCGCCGTACCAGAACGACACGGGGCGACGCGTCTTCTCGGTCTTGAACAGGTGCATGATGTGGCTGCGCATGGGCGCCATGCCGGCACCGCCGCCGATGAAGATCAGCTCCTGCGTGTCGGGCAGGTTGTCGGGCAGGAAGAACTCGCCGTAGGGGCCCGAAATGGTCACCTTGTCGCCCGGCTTGCGCGAGAAGATGTAGGACGAGCAGATGCCCGGATTCACCTTCATGAAAGCTCCGGCAGCCCGGTCGAACGGAGGCGTGGCGATGCGGATGTTGAGCATGATGATGTTGCCCTCGGCCGGGTGGTTGGCCATCGAGTAGGCGCGGAACGTCGGCTCGGGGTTGGTCGTCACCAGGTCCCACATCTTCATCTTGTCCCAGTCGGCGCGGAAGCGCTCGTCGACATCCATGTCCGAGAACCTGATGGCATCGTACTTCGGGATGTCGATCTGGATATAGCCGCCGCTGCGGAACTTGAGGTTCTCGCCCTCGGGCAGCTTCACGACGAACTCCTTGAGGAAGGTCGAGATGTTGCGGTTCGAAACCACCGTGCACTCCCACTTCTTGACGCCCAGAACGGCCTCGGGAACCTTGATCTTGAGGTTCTCCTTGACCTTGACCTGACAGCCCAGGCGCCAGTGGTCCTTGGCCATGCGGCGCGAGATGAAGCCCGTTTCGGTGGGCAGAATGTCGCCGCCGCCCTCCAGCACCTGGCACTTGCACATGCCGCACGAACCGCCGCCGCCGCAGGCCGAAGGCAGGAAGACCTTGTTGTTGGCCAGCGTCGAGAGCAGCGTGCCGCCGCTCTCGGCGGTGAGGACCCTCTCGCCGTTGTTGATGTCGATCGTCACTTCGCCCGACGAGGTGAGCTTCGCCTTCGCAAAGAGAAGCAGAGCGACCAGCACGAGCGTAATCACCAGAAAGGCGGCGATCGCAATTAAAATAGTAGTAGTCATTTTTCCGAATCTCTTTTAAAGGTTAGAACTGAATGCCCGAGAAGATCATGAAGGCAATACCCATCAGACCCGTGATGATGAAGGCGATGCCGGGGCCTTTCAGTGCCGCGGGGATGTGCGAATAGGCGGTCTTTTCGCGGATGGCCGCCATCATGACGATGGCCAGCCACCAGCCCAGACCCGACCCCACGCCGTAGACGATCGACTGCCAGAGGGAGGTCAGCTGCGCAGCGTCGACCTTCTGCTGCATGAAGAGCGAGCCGCCCATGATGGCGCAGTTCACCGCGATGAGCGGCAGGAAGATGCCCAGCTGGCTGTACAGCGCCGGCGAGAACTTCTCGACGATCATCTCCACCAGCTGCACGAATGCGGCGATCGTGGCGATGAAGACGATGAAGGTGAGGAAATTGAGATTCACGCTCTCGGGGACGGCATCGATCCACTGGTGCAGCGCACCGGCCTTGAGCACATACTCGTAGAGCAGATAATTCAGGGGCACGGTCATCGCCATCACGAAGGTGACGGCGGCACCCAGGCCGATGGCCGTCTTGACGCTCTTCGACACGGCGATGTAGGAACACATGCCGAAGAAGAAGGCGAAGACCATGTTGTCGATGAAGATCGACCGGATGAATATGTTCAACGATTCCATATGCTATCTCCTATTTTTCCTGTAAATCCTTGTTGCGCGAGCGGTGCACCCAGATGATGCAGCCCACGATGATGAGAGCCATGGGCGGGAAGAGCATCAGACCGCAGTTGGAATAGAAGCCGCCCTCGCCGAGGTACCAGCTCTCGGGGATGATGCGCCAGCCCAGCAGCGAACCCGATCCCAGAAGCTCGCGGAAGAAGGCCACGATGACCAGAATCATGCCGTAGCCCAGACCGTTGCCGATTCCGTCCAGGAAAGCGGGCCACGGTTTGTTGGCCAGCGCGAAGGCCTCGATGCGGCCCATGACGATGCAGTTGGTGATGATCAGGCCCACGTAGACCGACAGCTGCTTCGACACCTCGTAGACATAGGCCTTGAGCACCTGGTCGACCAGAATCACCAGCGCGGCGATGACCACCAGCTGGACGATGATGCGGATGCGGGCCGGCACGCCGTTGCGCAGCAGCGACATCACGAGGTTCGAGAAAGCCGTGACGACCGTAACGGACAGAGCCATGACGATGGCGGGTTTGAGCTGCACGGTGACGGCCAGCGCCGAGCAGATACCCAGAATCTGAACGATGACCGGGTTGTTCGCGGAGAACGGACCCGTCAGATACTTCATATTCTTGCTACTCATTGTTTTCCACGTTTTCTTCGTTAGACAATGCGGCCTCTTCGGTCGCCTCGGCAGCCGTCAGAGCCGCCCGGCGGGCGTTCATGTAGGGCAGATAGTGCCCCAGACTCGTGCGCAGCATGCCGGTCACGCCGTCGGAGGTCTTCGTGCCGCCCGTGATGGCGTCGACTTCGTGGGCAGGGTCCTTGGCGCCACCCTTGCGGAGGGTCACCGAGACGAACTCATCGCCCTCGAAAAGACGCTTGCCGACGAATTTCGACTGGTACTTCTCCGTGGCGATCTCGGCACCCAGACCGGGCGTTTCGCCCTTGTGGGCCATGACGATGCCCGCCACGGTGTTCATGTCGCTCTCCAGAGCCACATAGCCCCAGATGGGGCCCCACAGACCCGAACCCGTCACGGGAATGACCACGCGGCCGTCCTTCGCTTCGAAAACGGGGAAGCGTCCCCCGGCGAAGGTTCCGGGCAGATCGTTGAGCATGGCGAAGACATCGCCGCCCTCGACCGTCCGGCCCTCGGCGTCGAGCACGCGGGCCTCGATGAACTCGTCGTAGCTGCGGTCGCCGGCTCCCAGCGACGAAAGGATCGACGACTTCTTCTCGTCGAGCTCGTTGGCGTACTGGCGCTCCTGCAAGGAGAGCGCGGCCACGGCCAGCAGCAGCGCCACGACGACGACCATCACCGTCGAGTAGAGAATGATGTAGGCGTTCGAATTCCGGTCCGAGAAGATTCCCTTGGGCTTCTGCTCGACGAATTCCGATGCGGGAGCCTTGCACACCGGGCATTCGGCCGGTGCCTCGTTGCCCTCATGGACATAACCGCAAACTTTGCATACGAATTTTTTGGTTGCCATATCTCCCTTATTTTGCGGATTCAACACGTTTGTTTCTGCGGCGGATGCTGGCTTCGACCACGAAGTAGTCGACCAGCGGAGCCAGCGCGTTCATGAAGAGGATCGAGAGCATCATGCCTTCGGGGTAGGCCGGATTGACCACGCGGATCAGAATGGCCAGGGCGCCGGTCATGAAGCCCACGATGTATTTGCCCGTGTCGGTCTGGGCCGAGGTCACGGGGTCGGTGGCCATGAAGACCGCACCGAACGCGAAGCCGCCGACAATCAGGTGCCACCAGGCCGGATAGGCCGTCACGCCCGTCCACCGGAAGAGGCAGCCCATCGCCAGACCGCCGACGAACACCGACACCATCGTGCGCCACGAGGCGATGCCCGTGAAGAGCAGGATGGCGGCGCCGATGAGGATGGCGACCGTCGACGTTTCGCCGATCGACCCGGGGATGAAGCCCAGGAAGGCGTCGAGGGCCGAATAGCCCAGCGTGCCGTCCGCGGCCATGTGCTCCAGCGCCGTGGCGCCCGAGAAGCCGTCGACGACGCCCTCGCCCGACTTCAGTCCGGCGATCCACACCTCGGCGCCCGAAATCGAGGGCGTGTAGGCGAAGAAGACGAACGCACGAGCCAGCAGCGCCGGGTTGAAGACGTTCATGCCCGTGCCGCCGAAGACCTCCTTGCCGAAAACCACGGCGAAAGCCGTAGCCACGGCGACCATCCACAGCGGAATGTCCGCGGGCATGATCATCGGGATCAGAAGGCCCGTGACGAGGAAGCCCTCGTTGACCTCGTGGCCGCGCGCCTGGGCGAAGCCGAACTCGATGGCCAGACCCACGACGTACGACACGACGATGATGGGCAGCACCTTGAGGAAACCGAACCACAGCGACGCCCAGAAGGCAGGTTCGACGCCCTGCGAGAGGAAGTGCTGGTAGCCCGTGTTCCAGAAGCCGAACAGCAGCGCCGGAACCAGCGCCATGACCACCACGATCATCGTGCGCTTCATGTCGTTGCAGTCGCGGATGTGCGCACCCTTCGAGGTGGTGGTGTTCGGCACGAAAAGGAAGGTTTCGAACGCATCGAACGTCGAAGCCAGGAAGCCCAGCTTACCGCCTTCGGAGAAGGTGGGCTTGAGTGTGTCAACTATTTTACGCAGTCCCATACGTTATGCCTCCTTGATCATTAAGTTAATACCGTCGCGGATGATCTGCTGGATCTCGATCTTCGAGGGGTCGACGAACTCGCACAGGGCGAAATCCTCCTCGACGACCTCGTAGATGCCCAGATTCTCCATCTTCTCGATGTCGCCGGCCAGGCAGGCCTTCAACAGGTACATCGGGTAGATGTCCATGGGCAGATACTTCTCGTAAAGCCCCGTCACGACGAACGGACGTTCGCCGCCGTTCATGTTGGTATCCAGTTTGTAAGCCCTCTTCGGGAAGAGCCACGAGAAGTAGGCGCGCGAAACGGAGAATTTCCTCAGGCGCGGCATCGCCCACCCCAGCAGCTCGTATTTGTCGCCTTCGGGAATGACGGTCAGCTGATTGGCGTAGTAGCCCAGGAATCCCTCCATCGAGGTTTTCGTGCCGGTCAGCACGTTGCCCGAGATGATGCGCACGCGGTCGCCCTCCCGCTGCGGCTTGAGGTTGCCGCCCAGAATCGAGTCGACGCGGGCGCCCGCTTTCGTCCGCACGTAACGGGGCTTCCCGACCTCGGAGCCCGTCACCGCGATGATGCGGGTCATGTCGACGCGGCCCTCGTTGAACAGACGTCCGATGATGGCCAGGTCCTGGATGTTGACCGTCCAGACCACGTCGCCCCGGTTGATCGGATCGATGTGGTGGATCTGAACGCCCACGTTGCCCACGGGATGCTTGCCCCGGAACGCATGGATTTCGGCACCCGAAAGCACCGCCATCTGCCCCTCGGCCTCGGCCCGCACGGAGAGGTGCACCTTGCCCGGCGTGAGCTTGCGCAGCACGTCAAGACCCGTTTGCAGGTTCTTCTGCTCGGCACGCAGCACGAAGTTGTAGTCGGGAGCCAGAGGCGCCGAGTCGAACGCCGAAACGAAGATGGCCTTGGGCGTGGCGGACGGATCGGCGATGATTCCGTAGGGACGCTGCACGATCATGGGCCAGAGACCGCTGCGGAGCAGAAGGGCGACGATCTCATCGCGCGCAGCCGCACGCACGTCGGTCCGCGGGAACTCTTCGCAGCTCTGCGCGGCATCGGGTGTCACCGTCACGGAGAGCACCTTGCGCTTCTCGCCGCGGTTGACGGCGGCGACCGTTCCGCTGACGGGCGAAGTGAACAGCACGCGCTCGTCGTTCTTGTTGAAGAACAACGGCGTGCCCGCCTTCACCGCATCGCCCGCCCTGACCAGCAGTTTGGGCGTCACGCCCTCGAAATCGAGCGGCGAGACGGCGTATTCCGCGGCCAGCGGAGCGTCGGCGAGAGACTCCTGAGCCTCTCCCTGGAGCTTGATGTCGAGACCCTTGCGTAATGTAATGATTTTCGACATGGTTGAATTGGGTTTGATTGTTATGTAGTGTTTCTTCGAATCGGAGTTCGGGTTGTTAGTCCACTAACAGTTTAATCGTGCGCGAAAGTACGAATTTTTCCCGAGAAAATCCGTATGTCGCCGGGATTATTTCTTAAATATCCTTAAAATTTATAATTTTGTCCGCATGAAAGCCGGATTCGTCGACATCCACACGCATCGCCCCACGGGACAGGCCATTGAACTGCGCACGGCGGGCATCCATCCGTGGGATGCGGAACGGGCCGGAAGCGAGGCGCTCGCGGCGCTGGAGCGCGACTTGCAGGACCCGGCCGTGCAGGCCGTGGGCGAAATCGGACTGGACTTCGCCTCGAAAGCCGATCCCGAGGCGCAGCGGCGGCTCTTCCGCGCGCAGCTGGAGTTGGCCGTCCGCGCGGGGCTTCCCGCAGTGCTGCACTGCGTCCGCGCCTTCGAGGAGACGATGCGCCTGCTGCGCGAACGGGAGCCCCGGGCCGTCATCTTCCACGGGTTCATCGGTTCGCCCGAGCAGGCGCGCCGGGCCGTGGAGCGGGGCTATTGCCTCTCGTTCGGCGAACGGTCGCTGGCCTCGCCCCGCACCGTCGAGGCACTGCGCAGCACGCCCCTCGCGCACCTCTTCTTCGAGACCGACGAGAGCCCCGTGCCGATCGAGGAGATCTACCGCCGGGCGAGCGGGGCGACGGGGATCGGCATCGACTGCCTGAAGCGGGCGACGACCGAAAATTACCGACGTATTTTCTGCGAACACAATGGATAACTGGCTGGAACGAACCGGGCTGCTGTTAGGCAGCGAGAAGCTCGACCGTCTGCGCCGCGCCCACGTGCTGGTCGTGGGGCTGGGCGGCGTGGGGGCCTATGCCGCCGAAATGATCGCCCGCGCGGGCGTGGGCCGCATGACCATCGCCGACGCCGACACGGTGGCCCTGTCGAACATCAACCGCCAGCTCGTGGCGCTCCGCTCCACCGTCGGGCGCCCCAAGGCCGAGGTGCTGGCCGAACGGCTGCGCGACATCGACCCCTCGATCGACCTTCGCGTCGTCGGCCGCTACATCAGGGACGAGGCGACCTACGAACTGCTCGACGCCGCGCCCTACGATTATGTCGTCGACGCCATCGACACCCTCTCGCCCAAGCTGGCCCTCATCCTCGGGGCGCTCGACCGGGGGCTGCCGCTCGTCAGCTCGATGGGTGCCGGCGCCAAGACCGACCCCACGCAGCTGGAGATCGCCGACATCTCGAAGACCCACCACTGCCCCCTGGCCCACATGCTGCGCAAGCGGCTCCACAAGGCGGGCGTCAAACGGGGTTTCCGGGCCGTCTTCTCGCCCGAGCCCATGCGCGAGGGGGCGATGATCCCCTGCGAGGAGCCCAACAAGAAGTCGAACGTCGGGACGATCTCCTACATGCCGGCGCTCTTCGGCATCGGCTGCGCCTCGGTGGTCGTCCGGGGGCTCATCGGCGAGCTGGACGACTGAAACACCGGACATGGAACGACGACAACAGGTTTTCGACTACCTCGACGCCCGCGGCATCCGCTACACGTGGTACGAACATCCCGAAGCTCCGACATGCGAGCTCGCCATGCAGTATTGCGGCAACGACGGCGCGCAGCACTGCAAGAATCTTTTCCTGCGCAACCACAAGGGCGACCGCCACTATCTGGTCTGCTTCGATGCCCGGCGGCAGCTGGCCATCCGCGACCTGGAGCACCGGCTCGGGCAGGGGCGGCTGTCGTTCGCCTCGCCCGAACGTCTGGAGCGGTGGCTGGGGCTGCGCCCCGGTTCGGTCTCGCCGTTCGGGCTCATCAACGACCCCGCCCGCCACGTGCGCGTCTTCTTCGACCGGCACATGCACTCGTGGCCCCTGCTGGCCTTCCATCCCAACGACAACCGCGCCACGGTGGTCATCCGGCGCGAGGAGTTCGACAAATTTCTCGCAGCCGTCGGCAACGAATACGAATACACCGACCTCTACTGACCTCCGCTCCGCACGCAGCGAACTCCCGCGGCATACAGCGGCACTTCGTGACATCCCGCAGCATTTCGCGCCCCCGCGGCACACAGCGAAAAGAGCGCGCCGCCCACAAGGGGCAGCGCGCTCTCGGCTGCAAGGGGATTTCCCCTCCATACTTCAAGCTACTTCAGCTCCACGAGCGAATGGCCCGTCATGTCGGCCGGCTGCGGAAGCCCCATGAGCTCCAGCACCGTGGGAGCCACGTCGGCCAGGATGCCGTCGTGCACGGCCTTCACGCGGTCCGACACCACGACGATGGGCACCGGATTGAGCGAGTGGGCCGTGTTGGGCGTCCCGTCGGGATTCACGGCGTTGTCGGCATTGCCGTGGTCGGCGATCTGCACCACCTCGTAGCCGTTGCGCCTGGCCGCCTCGACCACCTTCGCGACGCATCCGTCGACCGCCTCGACGGCCTTGACGATGGCCTCGTAGACCCCCGTGTGGCCCACCATGTCGCCGTTGGCGAAGTTCAGACAAATAAAGTCGAATCGCTGTTCATCCAAAGCAGCCACCAGCTTGTCGGCCACCTCGGGCGCCGACATTTCGGGCTGCAGGTCGTAGGTCGCCACCTTGGGCGAAGCCACCAGAATGCGCTCCTCGCCCTCGAAAGTCTCCTCGCGGCCGCCGTTGAGGAAGAACGTGACGTGGGCGTACTTCTCCGTCTCGGCGATGCGCAGCTGTTTGAGACCCTGCTTCGAGACCCACTCGCCGATCGTGTCGGGCACGTTCTCCTTGTCGAAAAGGATGTGCAGTCCCGTGAACTTGGCGTCGTAGGGGGTCATGCAGCAGTAGTAGAGCGGCAGCGTGTGCATCCCCGCCTCGGGCATATCCTGCTGCGTGAGCACGATCGTCAGCTCCTTGGCGCGGTCGTTGCGGTAGTTGAAGAAGATCACCACATCGCCCGGGCGGATCAGTCCCACGGGCTTGCCCGCGGCGTCGACCCGCACGATCGGCTTGATGAACTCGTCCGTCACGTCGGCGTCATAGGATTTCTGCACGGCGGCGGCCATGTCGGTGGCCTGCTCGCCGACGCCCCCGACCAGCGCGTCGTAGGCGACCTTCACACGCTCCCAGCGCTTGTCGCGGTCCATGGCGTAGTAACGGCCCACCACCGTGGCGATCCGGCCCGCCGAGGCCGCCATGTGCTTCTCCAGCTGCTCGATGAATCCCTTGCCGCTGCGCGGGTCGGTGTCGCGGCCGTCCATGAAGCAATGGACGAACGTATTTTCGATCCCGTATTCGGCCGCGATGTCGCACAGCTTGAAGAGGTGCTCCAGCGACGAGTGCACGCCGCCGTCCGACGTGAGGCCCATGAAATGGAGGCCGACGCCGTTTTTGCGGGCATGCTCGAACGCCCCGACGATTTCGGGATTCTTCAGGATCGAGTTGTCGCGGCACGCGCGGTTGATCTTCACCAGGTCCTGGTAGACCACGCGCCCGGCGCCGATATTGAGGTGCCCCACCTCCGAATTGCCCATCTGGCCGTCGGGCAGTCCGACGTTCTCGCCGTCGGTGCGCAGCTGGGCATGGGGGTACTTTTCGGTCATGGCCGAGATGTAGGCGGGATGGACGGTCGAAATGACGTCGGCCCGGTCGTGACGGCCGTTGCCCCAGCCGTCGAGGATCATCAACAGAACTTTGTTTGCCATATGTTTTCGAAGTTTTTCATTCGGTTTTATGCAAGTCGGAGCCAGCGGAGGCGCCGCGACTCGAAGCTGCAAGCCTACGCCGGGGGATGGCTCCGGCTTGCCAGCCCGAAGGCCGACATCGGCGCAGATTTCCGGTTCGGCAAGAGCCGGAACAGATTCTTCGCCAGCCCTGCGGACCTTTTCAAAATAACAGAAGCAGGCCCCCGATTCTCAACTCTTCATTTTTAATTCTTAATTACTTGAGCTGCCCCATGATAAGCTCCACGGCCTTGTCGATGGCCGCCTGCAAGCCGTCGGGATTCTTGCCGCCGGCCGTGGCGAAGAAGGCCTGACCGCCGCCGCCGCCCTGCATCAGTTTGGCCGCCTCGCGAACCACGGCACCCGCGTTCACGCCCTGCGCAGCGATCTCCTCGCCAAGCATGATCGTCAGCGAGGGTTTCCCCTCGAACACGGTTCCGATGACCAGCACCAGCTTCGGCGCCCGCGCCCGCAGGTTGTAGGCCAGGTCCTTCACGAAGTCGGGCCGGCGGTCGGTCTGCGTGGCGATGAGCTGCACGCCCTGCCGCTCGGGGATCGAGTCGATGAGCTTGTCGGCCCACTGCGCCACCTGCTCGCGGCGCATCTGCTCGACCTCCTTCGAGAGAGCGTCGTTGCTCTCGATCATCTTCTTCACGGCCTGCACGACCTGCGTGTTGTTCAGGTATTCGCCCACGTTGCGCAGCGTCTCCTCGGCCGCATAGAGCACCTTTTCGGCCTGCTCGCCCGTGACGGCCTCGATACGGCGCACGCCGGCCGATATGGCGCTCTCGTTCAGGATTTTGAAGAATCCGATGTTGCCCGTGGCGCTCGTGTGCGTTCCGCCGCACAGCTCCACCGACTCGCCGAAGCGCACCATGCGCACGCGGTCGCCGTACTTCTCGCCGAAGAGCATCATCGCCCCGGCCGCAGCGGCCTCCTCCTTCGTGGCGTCGCGCTTCTCCTCGAGCGGATAGTTGGCCCGGATCATCCGGTTGACCAGCCGCTCCACCTCGCGCAGCTCCTCGCGCGTCATCTTCTGGAAGTGCGAGAAGTCGAAGCGCAGAATTTCAGGCGTCACCATCGAACCCTTCTGCTCGACATGATCGCCCAGCACACGGCGCAGCGCGGCGTGCATGAGGTGCGTGGCCGAGTGGTTGTTGGCCGCCGACTGCCGCTTTTCGGCATCGACACGGGCCGTGAAAGCCGCCGCGGGGTTCTCCGGCAGCCGTTCGACTATGTGGATGATCAATCCGTTCTCTTTCTCCGTGGCGACGATCTCCACACGCTCGTTGGCGCTCTCGATCGTGCCGACGTCGCCGATCTGACCGCCCGAATTGCCGTAGAACGGCGTGCGGTCGAAGACCAGCTGGTAGGAGGTCCTGCCCTTGCTCGTCACGCGGCGGTAGCGGGCGATGCGCACCTCGTCGACGAGCGTGTCGTAACCCGTGAACACGCTCTCGCGCAGCGGAAAAAGCTCCACCCAGTCGTCGGTGTCGACGGCCGCAGCGTTGCGCGACCGCTCCTTCTGGGCCTGCAACTCCCGGTCGAAAGCCTCCAGGTCGACCCCCACGCCCTGCTCGCGGGCGATGAGCTCCGTGAGGTCGATCGGGAAGCCGAACGTATCGTAAAGCTCGAACGCCTCGGCGCCCGAAATGGCCTTCTTGCCCTCGCTCTTCGTGCGGGCGATCACGCCGTCCAGGAGGTTGATGCCCGTGGCCAGCGTGCGCAGGAACGAAGCCTCCTCCTCTTCGATGACCTTCTCGATAAGCCCCTGCTGCGCTTTGAGTTCGGGGAACTGGCCGCCCATCTGTTCGACCAGCCCGGCCACCAGACGGCACAGCGTCGGCTCCGTGAAGCCGAGGTAGGTGTAGCCGTAGCGCACGGCACGGCGCAGGATGCGGCGGATGACGTAGCCGGCCTTGACGTTCGAGGGCAGCTGCCCGTCGGCGATCGAGAAGGCGATGGCGCGCAGGTGGTCGGCCATCACGCGCATGGCCACGTCGCACTTCGCGTCGTCGCCGTACCGCTTGCCCGACAGGGCGGCGATGCGGCCGATCGTGGGCTGGAAGACGTCGGTGTCGTAGTTCGACTTCTTGCCTTGCAGGATCATGCACAGGCGCTCGAAGCCCATGCCCGTGTCGACATTGCGCGCGGGCAGCTCCTCCAGCGAACCGTTGGCCTTGCGGTTGAACTGCATGAATACGAGGTTCCAGATTTCGATCACCTGCGGGTGGCTCCGGTTGACCATCTCGCGGCCGGGCTTCAGGGCGATTTCGGCCTCGTCGCGCAGGTCGAAGTGGATCTCCGAGCAGGGGCCGCAGGGACCCGTCTCGCCCATCTCCCAGAAGTTGTCGTGCTTGTTGCCGCGGATGATGTGGTCTTCGGGCAGGAACCGCTTCCAGTAGTCGTAGGCCTCCTGGTCGAACGGCACCCCGTCCTCCTCCGAGCCCTCGAACACGGTGGCGTACATCCGCTCGGCGGGCAGCTTGTAGACGTCGTGCAGCAGCTCCCACGCCCACTCGATGGCCTCCTTCTTGAAGTAGTCGCCGTAGGACCAGTTGCCCAGCATCTCGAACATGGTGTGGTGGTAGGTGTCGTGCCCGACCTCCTCCAGGTCGTTGTGCTTGCCCGAGACGCGCAGACACTTCTGCGTATCGGCCGCACGCGGGTATTTGCGCGGGGCGTTGCCCAGGAAGATGTCCTTGAACTGGTTCATGCCCGCGTTGGTGAACATCAGCGTCGGGTCGCCCTTGACGACCATCGGCGCCGACGGCACGATGGCGTGGCCCTTGCTTTCGAAGAAATCCAGGAAGGCCTGGCGGATTTTTGCAGATTCCATATATACTGTTTTACTCGTTTTCCGCGTTATGGGATTCGGGTTGCAAAATTACACAATTAAAGTTAAATTTGCATCTTGTAACCGGGAGTTTTTTCAGCGATGGCGCAAAAAGAGAGGAGATTCGGCAAAGAGTCCGCAGAGGCCGGCCCGCACGGCTTCGCCCGCGAGGCCGAGGCGCTGACGCGCGAAGTGGTGACGGCTCCGTTCCGGCTGCGCACCTACCGGCTGCTGCGCAAGATTCTGGTGGGATTCATCCTCGTGTCGATCGCCAACGTGGTCTTCTCCTACTTCTTCTACACGCCCAAAATCTACCGCATCCACCGCGACAACCGCGAACTGACGATCAAATACCGCATTCTCCGCGACCGCATCCGCACGGCGCAGCGCCGCGTGGACGAGATCCGTCACCGCGACAACTACGTCTACCGTCCGCTCTTCTCGACCGACACGCTCTCGATCGAGGGGGTGTGGCAGCCCTACCCCGATTCGAAATACGCCTCGATGCAGGGCGACGACTACGAACCGCTCATGACCGGCACGTGGCGCAGCATGGACGCCCTGGCCCGCCAGCTGTATCTCGAATCGGTGTCGCTCGACGAGCTGCAAAGCCTCTCGAAGAACAAGGAGCGGCTGTCGGCGGCCGTGCCCGCCATCTGGCCCATCGACCGTTCGGCGCTGCACAACAACCACATAGGCGCCTTCAACCCGCGGCGGCTGCACCCCGTGCTGCACCGCATCGTGGCCCACGAGGGCATCGACCTGGGCTGCGACCGCGGCACGCCGGTCTACGCCACGGGCGACGCCACGGTCGTGAAGGCCGTGGACAAGGGGTTCAACGGCGGCTACGGCCACATGGTGCTCCTCGACCACGAATTCGGCTACAAGACCCGCTACGCCCATCTGAGCGAGGTGCTCGTGCAGCCGGGCGAACGGGTCAGGCGCGGTCAGATGATCGCCCGCACGGGCAACACGGGCCGCTCGACGGGCCCCCACCTCCACTACGAGGTGATCCACAAGGGCGTGCCCGTCAACCCGATCAACTATTTCAACCGCAACATGACCGCCGAGGAGTACGACCGTCTGATGGAGAACATGCGCGACACCAACTTCGAATCGTTGTAAGATGGCAGCAAAACGGGACATCGAAAAACTCCGCCGCCGCAAACGCCGCCGGCAGAACCTGATCCGCGCAGCGGTCCAGATGTTCGTGTGGGCGGGCGTGGCGGTGCTCTACTACCTGGGGTTCTCGCTCTTCTTCGACACGCCGCTCGAATACGAGATGAAGCACTCGACCGACGCCCTGCGCCGCGAATACGAGGCCCTCACGCAGCGCTACGACTCGCTCACGCTCATTCTGGACAACCTCGCCGAACGCGACCGCAGCGTCTTCCGCACCCTTTTCGAATCGGACCCCTACGATTTCGACGCCGAGAGCGAGCGGGGGCGCATTTCGGACTACGAAGCGATCGTGGGACGCACCACCCGGCAGCTCAAGGCCGAACTGCGCGAACGCACCGACCGGCTCGAAAAGCGGCTCGACGAGCTGAACGCCACCTACGAACGGCTCCAGGCCGGGGTCGACGCGGCGGGCGACGGCCGCGACCGCATTCCGTCGATCCAACCCGTCATCAACAAACGGCTGACGCTGCTGACCGCCTCCTACGGCATGCGCTTCCACCCCTTCTACAAGACGCTGCAATCGCACCAGGGCGTCGACTACACCGTGCCCGAAGGCACGCGCGTCTTCGCCACGGCCGACGGCGTGGTCCGGGACGTCGCGCTGCGCAACTCCACGTCGGGACAGACCGTGGTGATCGACCACGGCAACGGCTACGAAACGTCGTACAGCCACCTTTCGAAGATCCACGTGCGCAAGGGCCAGAGCGTCCGCCGGGGCGACATCATCGCCCGCTCGGGCGACACGGGTCTCTCGCTGGCGCCCCACCTCCACTACGAGGTGCGGTTCGGCGGCATGCGCGTCGATCCGATCCACTACTTCTTCATGGAACTCACCCCCGGAGAGTACCAGCGGCTCATGCGCATCGCCCAGTCGGGGATGCAGTCGTTCGACTGACGCCCCGCCCATGGCCGATTCACCGATAAGACTGATCCTGCTGGATTTCGACGGCACGCTGGCCGACACGCGCCGCGCCAACGCGCTCGCCTACGTCGAGGCGTTCGCCCGCGAGGGACTCGCGCTCGGCGAGGAGGAGTACGCAGCCCGCTACTTCGGCATGCGGTGCGACGAATTCCTGCGCGCCTGCGGCATCGGCGATGCGGCCCGGCGCGAACGGATCAGGCAGCTCAAGATCGCCCTCTACCCCTCCTATTTCGACACCGTGACCCTCAACCGCCCCCTGTGGGAGTTCTGCCGGCAGTTCCGCGCGCAGGGCGGCCGCGTGTGGATCGTCTCGACGGGCAGCCGCGAAAACATCGAAGGGGTCATGCACCACCTGGGCATCGGACGGCCGGGCGAAGCCGCCGCCGAAGGTTCGGTCGACGGCATTCTGGCCGGACCCGACATCGCGCGCAGCAAGCCCCACCCCGACTGTTTCCTGGAGGCCATGCGGCGCGAAGGGGTCTCCCCTGACGAAACCCTCGTTTTCGAAGATTCCCCGATCGGGCTCGAAGCGGCCCGCCGCAGCGGCGCAGCCTACATCCGGGTCAGGCTCTGACGGGCGGAACACCCGGCCGAACTTGCGGAGCCGGCCCTATCTTTTGCAGATCACGTTGAAATCGCAGAACTTGCAGGTGTCGGCATCCTCGCACTGCCGGAACGGCACGCAAGGGTCGTACATTTCGGCCAGCGTCGCGCGCAGCAGCTCCTCGAACTCCGCGGCGCAAGAGGAGTAGAGCGCACCCCGCACTCCGCTCCTGCGGTCGGCGAGCAGCGGCGAGTAGTCGTCGCGGTGCATGTCGCGCACGTAATAGAGCGCCGGCCGGGCGTCGCCGCCCCGCGAACGGCACAGCATCATCGAATAGAGCAGCGTCTGCAACACGTTCGACAGGCGCTGCCGCCCCTCGCCGCGGAAAAGGCTCTCCACGCCGTCGAACTCCAGATGGGAGGCCCCGGTCTTGTAGTCGACCACGCGCCACGAGCCGTCGTCCATCCGGTCGATCCGGTCGGCGATGCCGGCGAACTTGAGCCGCAGCGGCCTGCCGCAGCTCTCGAAAGCGAAAGCATGGGCCACCTCCTGCTCCAGTCCCGTGACCGTGAAATCGTCGTGCGCCGCATCGTAGCGCATGACGCCTCCGCGCAGATAGCGCATCACGATGTCGCGCACGAGCAGCAGATTGCCCCCGTAGTCCGCTTCGCCGGCCCGCTCATCGTGCAGGCAATGTTCGTTGATCGCCCCGCTGACGGCCGCCGCCACCTCGTCCGTGCGCCGCAGCGCACCGAGCGTCGCCCCGGGCCGGTGTTCGTTCAGCACGCGCGCATAGAGCCGCTGGGCCGCCGCGTGGAGAATGGTTCCGAACATCGGAGCGTCGACCTCCTCCGAAAGCTCGTCGTCGACCTCGAGCCGCGCCACGGAGTGGAAGTAAAAGCGGAGCGGGCAGGCCACATAGCGGAAAAAGGCCGTCGGCGAGAGCGTAGCCGGGGAGTCGGGGTCGGTGAAACGCTCCAGCGACCGCATGACCCGCTCCTCCTTCGCCACCTCGATGGGCTCCGCGGCAGCCAGATTGACGTCGACGCCCACGTCGACCCGCCGCACGGGCAGGCCGCTCTCGTAGACGAGCTGGTGGATGTAGCGGCTCGGTTCGCCCGTCGATTTCTCGTCGGCATGCGAACAGTAGAGCATGTGCACCGTCCGGGCCCGCTGGATGAGGCGGTAGAAGTAGTAGGCATAGACCCCCTCGTGGTGCTCGGGCGTGGGCAGGTCGAAGGCCGCCCGCAGGTTGTAGGGGATGAACGACGCCCCGGTCGTGCGGTTGCCGGGAAAATTGTCGTCGTTCATCGAGAGGATGACGACATGTTCGAAATCGAGGTTGCGGGTCTCCAGAATCCCCATCACCTGCACCCCCTCGAGCGGTTCGCCCTCGAACGGGATGCGGAGCGTCTGCAAATAGCGGCGCAGCAGCGAAGCATGCACCTCGGCTGCGATCTCCAGACCGCAGCCGTCGAGCGAATTGCGCAGCTTGACGATCTCCTCGTCGATCACGGCCAGGAATTCGGTCCGCTGCCGCGCGTCGTCGCCCGCATAGGGCATCCGGGCCACCTCGCCGATCACCCCGTGCAGCCAGTCGGACTGTTCGCGCCAGGTCGCGGCCGGTGCGAAGATCCGCCGCAGCAGTTCGTTGCGCCCGAGCCAGTCGGCCTCCACCGAAATGCGGCGTTCGCGGACGATCTCGTCGGCCAGACGGCGGGTGAGTGCTTCGTCGCATCCCGACACGTAGGGATGGAGAAGAATGCCCGCCGCATCGGCGTGGTAGAACGTCCATCCGCCGCCCTTCCTGCGGCGCCGGGCCTGCAACTCCACGAGCCGCTCGACGAAGGTGTAGGCCAGCGTCTGACGGAGCGGGTAGCCCATCGTGACGTTGACGCCTCCGACCTCGGGCGGCAGGGCATGGAGCAGCGGCACGAGCAGGTTCTCGTCGGTCAGCACCACGGCGGTCTCCTTGCCCAGAGGGCCTTTGCGGGCCAGATCGCGCAGAATCTCGGCGACGTATTTGCACTGCACGGCATCCGACACGGCCGACACGGCCGTCAGCTCCTTGGGCTGCGACATGTGGTCGCAGCCGACGGCTCCCGACGCCGGGAACAGCGCCGCATTTTCGCGCACGAACATCCCGGCCTCCTGCTCGGGTCGCTCCTTGTAGTAAATATCGTAATCCCAGTAAAAATCGGTTTCGGCCGCGGTGGCGAGCAGGCGGAAAAGAATCTTCTCGCACTCGGAGAGGGCGTTGAAGCCCGCCACGACGTAGCGGCGCGGCTCGCCGAAAGCGAAGCCGCCCGCACGGATGCGGTCGGCGGCGGCCCGCTGGATCATGCCTCCGTAGGCGATTCCCAGTTCGGTCAGCCGCGCGCGATACTCTTCGTAGATGGGGCCCAGCGTCCGCCAGACGGCCAGGAACCGACGTTTTTCCTCCGACAGATCGGCCTCGGGGCCGAGCGACGACCAGAAGTTGCGGACGATCTCCAGCTGCCGCGGCGTCAGGTAGGAGAGGTCCGTCTCCAGCTCCCTGATTTCGGTGAGGTTCCGAAAAAGCTGCGAGGCGTCGATGCGGTATTTGTCGATGGTGTCGAAATCGTTGAGCAGCATCTCGCCCCAGAAGTAGAACCGGTCGAAAGGTTCGTCGTGGAAGCGCGAATAGACCTTGTAGAGCTCGGCGATCAGCCGCAGGCGGTCGCCCGCCCGCAGCCCCGAAATCTCCGACATCAGCTCGTCGACGGTCGTCCATGCGGGCTGCCACACGGGATGCCGCACGATGCGGCTCAGCGCATCGGTGAAGAACAGACGCGCCCGCCGCGAAGGGAACAGCACCGTCCGCTCGCCGAGCTTTTCGCCGTAACGCGCATGAAGATCGCGGGCGACCTCTTCGAGAAACCCCTGCATGGCCGTCACTCGGTGGGAACGACCTGACCGGGGAAGACCTTCTCCGCGATGCGGAGCAGCCGGGGCGCCCCTCCGTAGCGGACGGATGCCCCCGTCGTGGCGCGGATTTCGAGCCTATCGGCGGCCTGCAGCCGCACCTGCGCCCGGTTCCGAGCGACGACCCGGGCCGCCATGCACTCCATGCCGGAGGCATCGAAACGGCCGGCCGAAGCGTCGAGGGTCAGATAACGCACGCGGCCCGTGAGCACGGCTTCGCCGTCGCCCGAGAGTTCGGCCAGCAGGTCGCCGGCATCCACTTCGGCGCGGAGCACCGCACGTTCGCCGACCTTCAGATCGAGCAGGTGCGCCGTCAGGGGTTCCCCGAACGTCGCCGAAGCACCGGTCAGCGAGAGGGATTTCAGATCGTTGTACCCCACCTCGACCGTCGTCCGCGCGGTGCGGCGCGCATCGCTCCGCTCGCGGATGCAGAGCACCCGGTCGCGCACCTCGGCCGTGAAGCGGGTGTTCTCCGCGCCGCGCGTGTCGTAGACGATGCGCGGCGCCTCGGTATCGGGCACCCGGACGAAAACGATGTCGACCGGAGCCGTCACCACCACCTCGTCGAACGACGGCAGCCATTCGCGGCGGGCCGTCGAGGCTCCTTCAGCGGCGGAATCCCCGCCGGCGGATTCGGCGGCGGGCTGAACTCCGGCAGCGGCGGAACCTCCGTCGGAGAGGCCGGCAACGCCGGCGGATTCGGCGGTCGCCTGCGCCTGTGCGGCGACGGCCGCCGCAAGGAACGCGAGGATCAGAATCGTTCGTTTCATGGGTCAAATCCGTTTTATGTGCGCTAAATTACAAAATTATCGCGAAACGCGACGGCCGTTCGGGATTTGTTTCGTAATTTTACGCTCGCAGCCGACCAAATGAAGAACATGCGCGCGAAAATCCTCAATGCGAGTGCCGGATCGGGCAAGACCTACCAGCTGGCGTACAAATACGTGCGCGACGTGGTGGAGCAGCCCTCGCTCTACCGGCACATCCTGGCCGTCACGTTCACCAACAAGGCCACCGAGGAGATGAAGTCGCGCATTCTCAAGGAGATCCACCTGCTGGCCTCGGGTGCCGGGAGCTCCTACCTCGACAAGCTGTGCGGCGAACTGCATCGCGACGAGGCGGCCGTGCGCAAACGGGCCGCCGAGGTGCGGGCGAAAATCCTGCACGACTACTCGCGCTTCACGGTGCTGACCATCGACACCTTCTTCCAGCGGATTCTGCGCGCCTTCATCAAGGAGCTGGGCATCGACCTGGACTACAACGTCGAGATCGAAACCGCCTCGGTGCTCGCCAAGAGCGCCGACTCGCTCATCGAGGAGATCACCGCCGACGGCGAACTGCTGCGCTGGATGACCGAATTCATCGAAGAACGCATCGACGAAGGCCGCAAGTGGGACATCCGCGAGGGCATTCTCGCACTGGGCGGCGAGCTTTTCAAGGAGAGGAACCGCCAGACGCTCGCCGCGCCCCACCCCAAGGACGAGCTGCGGCAGTTCGTGCAGCAGGCCTCGGCCCGGGCCGAGGCGACCCGGCGCCGGATGCGCGAAGCGGCCGCAGAAGGGGTCGCGCTCATGGAGGCCGCAGGCCTCTCGCCCGCCGACTTCTCGGGCCGGAGCCGCAGCTTCGCCCACTACTTCCGGACGGTGGCCGCCGGAGAGCTGAAGGCCCCGTCGGATACGGTGCTCAAACGCGCCCGCTCGACCGACGGATGGTGCGCGGCCCGCTCCGCCGCCGAAACGCTGGTACCGCAGCTGCAACCGCTCCTGCTGGAGATGTGCACGCTCTATGAAGCGAACATCCGCAGCTGGAACACCTGCGACCTGGTGCGCGAGAACTACCGCAGCTTCGCCCTGCTGTCGGACCTCTACGCCCGGGTGCAGGAGCTCTGCGACCGACAGAACACGATGCTCCTCTCGGAGACCAAATACATCCTCTCGGAGTTCATCGGGCGCAACGACGCCCCGTTCATCTACGAGAAGGCGGGCAACCGCTTCGAACGCTTCATGATCGACGAATTCCAGGACACCTCGGTGCGCGAATGGGAGAACTTCCTGCCGCTGCTCCGCAACGCCATGTCGCAGAGCGACGAAACGTCGGTGCTGCTGGTGGGCGACATCAAACAGTCGATCTACCGCTGGCGGGGCGGCGACTGGCGCATCCTGCACGAAGAGGCGCAGCGGCAGCTCGGGAGCGAAAGCACCTGCACGGAGGCACTCCGCGACAACTGGCGCAGTCTGCGCGAGATCGTGGCGTTCAACAACCGCACGATCGGCCGCATCGTCGAGGCCGACAACCGCACGCTCAACGAAGGGGTGGCTGCGGCGGCCGCCCGCGGCGACATCGGCGCCCGCGAGGCGGAGCAGCTACGCGACACGCTCCTCAACGCCTACCGTTCGCACGAGCAGGTGCCGCGCCGCCGCGCCGACCGTCCGGGCTACGTCTCGGTCGAGACCTTCGCCGAACGGCCCGCAGTCGTGGAGCGCGTCTGCGAGCTGCTCGACCGGGGATTCCGCCCGTCGGACATCATGATTCTGGTGCGCGGAGCCACCGACGGCGCCCGCGTGGCCGCCGAGCTGCTCGACTTCAAGAAGCGCAACACCGATCCCCGCCACCGCTTCGACGTCATGACGCAGGAGGCGCTTCTGGTGGGCAAGGCCCCCGTCGCCTCGTTCCTAACGGCGGCGCTGCAACTCGCCGTCGACCCCGACGACTCGCTCGCCCGGGCCTCCTACAACCATTTTCTGGGCCGGGCGTTCGACGCCCCCCTCGAACCGCAGCGGCGCGACTTTTTCCGCTCGATCCGCCTGCTCGCGCCCGAAGAGGCGTTCGAGCGGATCGTCATGGAGCACGAATTGCAGCACGACCGCATGCAGACGGCCTACCTGCAAGCCGTGCATGAGCAGATCATCGCCTTCTGCAACAACAAGGTCGCCGACATACCGCTCTTCCTCGCCTGGTGGAAGGAGCAGGGGTCGCACCGCTCCCTGAGCGTCGACCGCAGCCAGACGGCCGTGGAGATCACCACCATCCACAAGGCCAAGGGGCTGGAGCGGCCCGCCGTCATCATCCCCTACTGCTCGTGGCAGCTCGACCCCAAGGCGGGCGGCGGCGTGCAGCAGATCGTCTGGGCCGAAGCCTCCGACCGGGCCGCATCGCTGGGCGCCTTTCCCGTAAGGTACCGCAAGGCGATGGCCGAATCGGAGTTCTCGGCCGCCTACTTCCGCGAGTGGGTCCTCTCCCACGTGGACAACATCAACCTGCTCTACGTGGCGCTGACGCGCGCCGCCGAATCGCTGCACGTGTTCGTGCCGCAGCGTGGCGGCCGCCACGTGGGGACGCTCCTGCTGCAAAGCCTCGAGGCGGACCGGGCGGCCGCAGAGGCTGCGGCGGGTTCGGCGGGTTCGGCGGGTTCGGCAGGTTCGGCGGGTTCGGACGCAGCAGAAGCCCCGGCGGCCGCAGAGGCTCCGGACACCCGCGACGGAATCCGGGGGGGAGGCTGCCGGCACACCTCGACCGACGCCGGCGAACGTTACGAATACGGAGAGTTCCGGGGCCCTGCGGACGAGGGCCGTCAGGAGGAGGGGCCGCAGCACGTCGTGCTCGACCGCTACCCCACGACCCGCCCCGACCTGCGGCTGCGGCTCCCCTCGCAGCGCTACTTCGAGGAGGAGCAGACGGCGACAGCTCCCCGCGACCGGGGCATCCTCCTGCACCGGGTCTTCGAAAACGCCGCGGGACGGGACGACATCGAACGCTTCGTCCGCGGCATGGAGCTGGACGGCATCCTCTCGGCCGGAGAGGCGGAGGAGCTGCGCGCAGCGATCGACCGGATGCTGGACGATCCGCGCGTGAGCGAATGGTTCGGCGACGGATGGGAGCGGGTGCTGAACGAACACGAAATCATCCTTCCCGGCCAGGCGTCGTCCCGGCGTCCCGACCGGGTGATGATCGACGGCGACCGGGCCGTGGTGGTCGACTACAAGTTCGGGGCGAAGGAGCCGGAACGCCACCGGCTCCAGATCGCCGAATACCTCGCCCTGCTGCGCGCCATGGGCTACGCCCGCGTCGAGGGATACCTGTGGTACGTCCGAATGGGCCGAATCGAAAAAGTGGAGTGCGATGAAGGAAATGCTTGATCTTCTGCCCCGCGCATTCCGTCGCCGGGGAGTGTGGGTCGCCGCGACGCTGCTGCTCCGCGCGGCGCTCAACCTGGTGGGGCTGGCCATGCTGCTGCCCGTGCTGATGCTGGCGCTCGACACCCGGGCCGCGGAGCAGACGGGGCCTCTGGGCCGCATCTGCTCCGCCGCGGGATTCGCCTCGCCCCGGGCATTCGCCCTGGCCGTATGTGCGGCCGTGGTGGCGGTCATCGCCCTGAAGTGCCTGGCCTGCTTCGCCCTGTCGCGTGTCGAGCGGCGCTACATCCACGACCTCTACCGGACGCTTTCGCGGCGTCTGCTCGTGGCCTACCACGACCGGGGGCTGCCCTACATCAAGCAGATGAACTCCTCCGTGCTGGGGCGCAACGTCAACGTCGTGACGATGCAGTTCACCGCCGGGGTGCTCAAACCCGCCGCCACGATCTGCGCCGAGGGGATGATGCTCCTTCTGCTGTTCGGCGCGCTGACGCTCTACGCTCCGGCGGCCGCCCTGCTTTCGGCCGCAGTGTTCCTTCCGGCGGCATGGGGCTACTATGCGCTGGTGCGCCGGCGCATCGACCGCTACGGCAGCGAGGAGAACCGCGCGCAGCGCGAAAAGGCCCGGCTGGTGGCCGAGACCTTCCGGGGCTACGCCGAAATCGAGATCAACGGAGCCTTCGGCCGCATGCTCCGGGCATTCGACCGCGCGACCGACGAGGTGATCCGCACCCGGGCGAAAGAGGCCGACGTGGGCCAGCTGCCCCGGATCGTGACCGAAACGGGGCTGGCCCTCGGGATGGCGCTGCTGGCGGCCCTGAGCCTCTGGCGCACCGACGGCCAGGGGCAGCTCATGTTCGGCATCTTCGCCGTGGCGGCGCTGCGGCTCATGCCCTCCGTGCGCAACATCCTTTCGGGCTGGACGACGATCCGCTACAACCGCCATTCGATCCGCATGCTGCACGAAGCGCTGGCCGACGCCCCGGATGCGGACGCAGCATTCCCGGTGTTCCCGGCCGACTGCGGACCGGCGAACGGCGATCCGCTGCCGTTCGAGCGGGAAATCACGCTGCGCGGCGTCGGATTCCGTTATCCGGACGGCGGCGGCGAACTTTTCGGCCGGGGGCTCGACCTCACGATCCGCAAAGGCGAACGGATCGGTATCCGCGGACGCTCGGGGGCCGGCAAAACCACGCTCTTCAACCTGCTGCTGGGCCTTTACCGCCCCACCGCAGGCAAGATCGAAATCGACGGCACACCGCTCACCCCCGACCTCTGCCGGGCCTGGCAGCGGCGGCTGGGCTACGTGTCGCAAACGCTCTTCATCGCCGACGGCACCTTCGCCGCCAACATCGCCCTGGGCGAGGCGGACGAAGCGATCGACCGGCAGCGGATCGCCGAAGCCGTCGAGGCGGCGCAGCTCGGAGAGTTCATCGCCTCGCTGCCCCGGGGGATCGACACCCCCGTAGGCGAATGCGGCTGCCGTCTTTCGGGCGGCCAAAGGCAGCGCATCGGCATCGCCCGCGCCCTCTACCGCCGGGCCGACGTACTCTTTTTCGACGAGGCGACCTCGGCGCTCGACAGCCTCACCGAAGCCGAAATAACCCGCTCGATCGGCCGCATCGCATCGCAGCGGCCGGGTCTCACGATCCTCATGATCGCCCACCGCGAATCGTCGCTCGAAGGCTGCGACCGGATCATAACCCTGGAAAGATGAAACCGCACGACTATATCATCGCCGGCACCGGCATCAGACTCGCCGCCCGGCATTTCGCATTCGGCGGACTGGCCCCGTTCCGCGCGGAGCTCGCCACGCTTCCCGACCTCGAAATGGTTCCGGGCCGCATTCCGGATGTTCCGGCGGCCGACCGGCAGCCGATCGACACGTTCGATTTCGCCGATGCCGACGCCGTATGCCTGCTCGAGAGATACGCCCGGCCCGACGGCGGTCCGACCGGCTATCTCTTCACCCTCTCGCCACGCGACGGGAGCCGTCCGGTGGGATTCGCCGCAGAGGCCGGATCGGCCGTCTGCCGCACCGACTTCAGCCCCGGCGACCTGCCGATGCTGTTTCGGTTCGGGCTGTGGATGATGCTCAACATCCGCACGGCGCAGCGGAGCGTCGCGGCCATCCATTCGTCGGTGATCCTGCACCGCGGCGAGGCCGTGCTCTTTCTGGGCGAATCGGGGACGGGCAAAAGCACCCACACCCGCCTGTGGAGGGAGCATATTCCGGGAGCGGAGCTGCTCAACGACGACAGTCCGTTCATCCGAACGGATGCCGACGGCACGCCGCTGGCCTGCGGATCGCCCTGGAGCGGCAAAACGCCCTGCTACCGTCCGGTCGAGGTTCCGATCCGGGGCATCGTGCGGCTCTCGCAGGGACCCGAAAACCGGATCGAACGGCTGTCGGTTCTTCGTGCCTACGGCGCGCTGCAACCGTCGTTTCCGCCGTCGCTGGCCCACGACGAATCGCTGGCAGACGGCATCAACGAACTGATTTCGAAGTTGCTCTCCCGCATTCCGGTCTACCGTTTGAGCTGTCTGCCCGACGCGAAGGCCGCACAGCTGGCTTGTCGCACCCTTTACGACGACGCACCGTGCAGATAAGCAACCGGCTCTTTTTCGAAGCGGTCGAATCGACCCTCGCCGAGGGCCGCGAAGTGCAGATCGCCGTCCGCGGAAACAGCATGCGGCCGCTGCTGCGCGACGGCCGCGACCGGGTGGTGCTGCATCCCTGTGCGGGCCGCGACTGCCGTCCGGGCGACGTGGTGCTGTTCCGTCACGGCGGCCGCCATGTGCTGCACCGCATCGTCCGCCGCGACGGCGAGGGTTTCGTGCTGCGCGGCGACGGCAACTACCGGCTCGAGGAGCGGTGCGCCGAAAAGGATGTTCTGGCCGTCATGACGCACGTGATCCGGCCGTCGGGAGAGGCTCTGCGCTGTTCTTCGCACCGATGGCAACGGCTGTCGCGGCTATGGCTCGCCCTGCACCCCTTCCTCCGGCGCTGCATCCTCTCCCTGATGACGCGGCTCGCCATCGGCTGAAATCCGGGCATCCCCCGGAACAGGAAGCGCTTCCGCGCAGCAGCCTCCCCGGCATGCGCTCCGAATGCCCGAAAAAAAAGGGACCTGCCCGCGGCAGGTCCCTTTCTCTAAAGATCGGCGACGATTATTCGCCCAGCGCGAAACGCTTGTAGGCGATCACCGTGGCCTCCTTGTCGGCCTTGCGGATGTACTCGGCGATCGACTCCTTCTCGCCTACGACGCACTGGTTCAGGAGCGTGTTCTCCTCGAAGAACTTGCGCATCTTGCCCTCGGCGATCTTCTCCAGAATGGCTTCGGGCTTGTTGGCGTTCTTGGGGTCCTGCTTCATGGCCTCGACGGCGATCTTGCGCTCGTGCTCGATGACCTCGGCGGGGCAGTCGGCCTCCGAAATCGAAACGGGAGCCATGGCCGTGGCCTGCATGGCGACGGTATGGGCCACTTCGGCGGGCACCTCCTTGTTGAAGCCCAGAATCGTGCCGAGCTTCTTGTTGAAGTGGACGTATGCGGCGCAGTAGGGAGCCTCGATGCGGGCGTAGTAGGCCAGCTCGATCTTCTCGCCGGTCTGACCCGATTTCTCGGTCACCATCTCCTCGACGGTGTGGCCCTCGGCGTTCTTCGTAGCCAGCAGCGCCTCGCGATCGGCGGCATCGGCAGCTACGGCGACCTCCAGCATGGCATTGGCCGAAGCGCTGTACTCGGCATTCTGCGCCACGAAGTCGGTTTCGCAGGCCAGGCAGAGGATATAGGCTTTGGTGCCCACGATCTTCGTCACGACGACGCCCTCGGTGGCCGTACGGTCGGCACGCTTGGCAACGACCAGTTTGCCCTTCTCGCGGATGATGTCCTGAGCACGCGCATAGTCGCCTTCGGCCTCGATGAGGGCTTTCTTGCAGTCCATCATTCCGGCACCCGTCATCTTGCGGAGCTTCATCACATCGGCAGCTTTGATTTCCATAGGTCTGTTTTTTATTCGTTGTTATGCAATTACTCTGCCTTTTCCTCGGCGGGAGCCTCTTCGGCTGCGGGCTCCGCAGCAGGAGCCTCCACAGCGGCCACGACCTCGGCGACGGCAGCCTCCTCGGCATCGACGGAAGCCTTCACGGCTTTCTTGATGCGGGGTTTGGCCTCTTTCTTCACGGGAGCTTCGGCAGCGGCAGCGGCCTCGGCTTCCTGGGCCTCTTTCTCCTTCTCGAGCTTGCGCTCCTCGGAGCCCTCGGCAATCGCGGCGCACATGGCCTCGATGACCACGGCGATCGACTTGGCGGCATCGTCATTTGCAGGGATAACGTAATCAATGTCGGTCGGATCACAACAAGTGTCTACCATTGCAAATACGGGGA
>USCH01000018.1 GCA_900553175.1 uncultured Alistipes sp.
CTTCAAGATGACAGAAAAGCCCGATTTTTTTAATTTTTCATTTTTAATTCTCAATTTTTAATTAAAAATAATGCTTTACCATCTTTTCCGTTACCTCGACCAGTATTACAACATCCCGGGCTCGGGCATGTTCCAGTACATATCGTTCCGCGCCGCGGCGGCCACGATTCTCTCGCTTCTGATCGTCATCATCTTCGGCCGCCGGATCATCGACTTCCTGCGCCGCAAGCAGATCGGCGAGGAGATCCGCGACCTGGGTCTCGAAGGCCAGCTGCAAAAGAGGGGCACCCCGACGATGGGCGGGGTGATCATCCTCATCGCCATTCTGGTGCCGACGCTCCTCTTCGCGCGGCTGGACAACGTCTATGTCCAGCTGATGATCGTGTCGACCCTGTGGCTCGGCTTCATCGGCGGTCTGGACGACTACATCAAGGTCTTCCGCCACCGCAAGGAGGGTCTCAAGGGCCGTTTCAAGATCGTGGGACAGGTGGGGCTGGGCATCATCGTCGGCACGACCATGTGGCTCTCGCCCGACATCGTCGTGCGCGAGAAGGTCACGCAGCCCGTGGAGACGGTCTACGTCAACACCGACGGCTCGGTGGAGCAACGTCTCCAGCAGCGGCTGCTGCTCAGCTCCGAGAGCTCCAAAACCACCAAGACGACCATCCCCTTCGTCAAGAACAACGCCTTCGACTACGGCTGGCTGACCGGCGAGCGGGAGATGGCCACGTGGCTGCTCTACGTTCTGGTGGCCATTCTGGTCGTCACGGCCGTGTCGAACGGCGCCAACCTCACCGACGGTCTCGACGGTCTGGCCACGGGCGTCTCGGTGCCCATCGTCGTGGTGCTGGCCGTGCTGGCCTACCTCTCGGGCCACATCGTCTATGCCGACTACCTCAACATCATGTATATCCCCGACTCGGGCGAACTGGTGGTCTTCGCAGCGGCCATGACCGGTGCGCTGGTGGGCTTCCTGTGGTACAATTCGTTCCCGGCGCAGATCTTCATGGGCGACACGGGCTCGCTCTCGATCGGCGGCATCATCGCCGTCTTTGCTCTCTGTATCCGCAAGGAGCTGCTGCTGCCGCTGCTGTGCGGCGTCTTCCTCGTGGAGAGCTGTTCGGTGATGCTGCAGGTCGGCTGGTTCAAATACACCAGACGCCGCTACGGCGAGGGGCGCCGCATCCTGCTGATGTCGCCCGTGCACCACCACTACCAGAAAAAGGGACAGTTCGAGACCAAGATCGTCCTCCGCTTCTGGATCATCTCGCTGCTGCTGGCGGCCGTCACGCTGGTCACGCTGAAAATCCGGTGATCGTGCCGGAGTTTTCGGCACGCGAGCCGTAGCCCCGCCCTGCGGAGGCTCGCCAAAAACACGCTCGCTCCGCTGGCTTCGGCCCGCGCGTCGAACAGGAAAGAATCCATTGAAAAACAAGATACCATGAAAACCGGAAATATCGTCGTACTGGGCGGCGGCATCAGCGGCTACGGTTCCGCGATCCTCGCCAAAAAACAAGGCTTCGGGGTTTTCCTCTCCGACAGCGGCCGCATCGCCGACCGCTTCCGACAGCGGCTCGACGAGTGGCAGGTGCCCTACGAGGAGGGCGGCCACAGCGAGGAGCGCATCCTCGCCGCTACGGAGGTGGTCAAGTCGCCCGGCATCCCCGATTCGGCGCCCATCGTGCGGAAAATCCGCGAAGCGGGCATCCCCGTCGTCTCCGAAATCGAGTTCGCCGGCCGCTATATGGGCAGGGCCCGCTGCATCTGCATCACCGGGTCGAACGGCAAGACGACCACCACGTCGCTCATCTACAGGATCATGCGCGACGCGGGTCTGAACGTCGCCCTGGGCGGCAACATCGGCGAGAGCTTCGCCTACTCGGTGGCGACGGGCAGCTACGACTGGTATGTGCTGGAGCTCAGTTCGTTCCAGTTGGACGGCATGTACAAGTTCCGCGCCCATATCGGCGTGCTGATGAACATCACGCCCGACCACCTCGACCGCTACGACCACTGTTTCCAGAACTACGTCGATTCGAAGATGCGCATCACGCAGAACCAGACCTCGCGCGACTTCTTCGTCTATTCGGGCGACGACGAGACCATCTGGCAGCAGCTGCCCAAGCACGACCTGCGCGCGCGGCAACTCCCCTTCGCGGCGCGCAACGCCGTGGTGAGCGGTGCGGGCGACGCTTTCTTGTGCGACGGCAGGTTCACCGCCACGGCCGGCAAGGCGTCGGTCGAGATCGACATGAAGAAGATGCGGATCCAGGGGCTGCACAACGCTTACAACGCCATGGCGGCGGCCCTTGCGACGCTGGCTGCGGGCGTCGCCCCGGCGAAGATCCGCCGCTCGCTCTACGGCTTCGCGCCGGTCGAGCACCGTCTCGAACCCGTGGCCGAACGCGGCGGCGTGCTGTGGATCAACGACTCGAAGGCCACCAACGTCGACTCGGTGTGGTACGCCCTCGAAAGCATGACGCGCCCCGTGGTATGGATCGCCGGCGGCACCGACAAGGGCAACGACTACGGTCCCCTGAAGGAGTTCGCGCGGCAAAAGGTGCATACGCTCGTCTGCATGGGCCTCGACAACGCCAAGCTCCTCGGCGAGTTCGCGGGCGTCGTTCCCGAGGTGGTCTCGACCGATTCGCTCGACGCGGCCATGACCGCCGCCAAAGTCGCGGCCCGGCCCGGCGATGCGGTGCTGCTCTCGCCCGCCTGCGCCTCGTTCGACCTCTTCCGCAACTACGAAAACCGCGGCGAGCTGTTCAAGGAGTGGGTGCTCGGAAACGCGTGATCCGGACCGGAGAACGGGTTCTTCGCACGGATAGAACGACTCCGGGAGTTTTCGGAAAGAAAACTCCCGGAGTCGTTTTTCGGAGGCGGTCTATTCGTCGATTCGGGTGATGCGGGCTCCCAGGGCGTTGAGGCGCCGGTCGATCTCCTTGTAGCCGCGGTCGATCTGGTCGATGTTCTGGATCGTCGAGACGCCTTCGGCCGACAGGGCGGCGATCAGCAACGCCACGCCCGCGCGGATGTCGGGCGAAGTCATGCGCGTGGCCCGCAGCCGCAGGTTGTGGTCGTGGCCGATCACCGTGGCGCGGTGGGGATCGCACAGAATGATCTGCGCACCCATGTCGATGAGCTTGTCGACGAAGAAGAGGCGGCTTTCGAACATCTTCTGGTGGATCAGCACGGCACCCCGGGCCTGCGTGGCCACCACCAGGAAGATCGACAGCAGGTCGGGCGTCAGCCCCGGCCACGGAGCGTCGGCGATGGTCATGATCGAACCGTCGAGGAAGGTGTCGATGGCGTAATGGTCCTGCTGCGGGATGTAGATGTCGTCGCCCCGCTGTTCGAAGCGGATGCCCAGACGGGCGAACTGCGTGGGGATGATTCCCAGATTTTCGAACGAAACATCCTTGATGGTCAGCTCCGAACGGGTCATTGCCGCCATGCCGATGAAGCTGCCCACTTCGATCATGTCGGGCAGCAGCGTGTGCTCGGTGCCGCCCAGCGCCTCGACGCCCTCGATGGTGAGCAGGTTCGAGGCGATGCCCGAAATGCGGGCGCCCATGCGGTTGAGCATGCGGCACAGCTGCTGGATGTAGGGCTCGCAGGCGGCGTTGTAGATCGTCGTCGTGCCCTCGGCCAGCACGGCGGCCATGATGATGTTGGCCGTGCCGGTCACCGAGGCTTCGTCCAGCAGCATGCGGGTGCCCTTGAGCTCTCTGCCCTCGACGGTGAAGAATTCGTCGGCGATGCCGAAATCGAACTTCGCGCCCAGTTTCTGGAAGCCCAGAAAATGGGTGTCGAGCCTGCGGCGGCCGATCTTGTCGCCGCCCGGCTTGGGGATGTAGCCCACGCCGAAGCGTGCGAGCATGGGGCCGATGAGCATCACCGAGCCGCGCAGCCGCATGCAGCGCTGGCGGTAGTCGTCGCTCCGGAGGTAGTCGAAGTCGATCTCCCGGGCGCGGAACGAGTAGCTCTCTTCGCCCAGACTCTCCACCTCGACGCCCATGCGGCGCAGCAGTTCGATGAGCTGCATGACGTCCAGGATGCGGGGGATGTTGCGCACCGTGACCCGTTCGGGGGTGAGCAGGGTGGCGCAGATGATTTGCAGGGCTTCGTTCTTGGCCCCCTGCGGGGTGATGCTTCCGTTCAGGCGGTGACCGCCTTCGACTTTGAATTGTGCCATGGTGCCGGGTGTATTTGGGGGAAGCCGGCGGCGGCTCCCCGGGCCGGGGAGGGCCCGTGTGCCGGATCTCCCTTTTCACAAAGATACGATTAAGCCGGACGCAAAAAAAGGATTTGTCCGATTTTTTGCCGGGCGGAGTATCCGAAGCGAAGCTAAAGATACGAAGAATCGGGCTTTTTCGGCCGGCGTCCGAAATATTTTGGTGAAAAATTTTTGCAGTTCGCTTTTTTGTCGTACATTTGCAATCCGTAAAAAAGTCAGAAACAATAAAAAGGATATAGCTATGGCAATGAAGAGAACTTATCAGCCCTCGCGCCGCAAGAGGATCAACAAGCACGGTTTCCGTGCTCGTATGGCTACGGCCAACGGCCGCAAGGTGCTGGCAGCCCGTCGTGCAAAGGGCCGCAAGAAGCTGACCGTATCGGACGAATCGACGTTCAAGTACGCTTAGTCTTTCCGCCGAGGAAGAGCGAAGGGGCCGGTTTTCGAAACCGGCCCCTTATTCGTGTGCCTGCGGGTGTCTTTTCCGGTGTCTCTGCGCCGGACCCCCCCCCGGCCGCTTCCTCCGTCAGCGGAGGGAGTCGGCCCGAAGGAGTGCCTCCCCGGTCTCCGCTGCCGCTTCGGCGGGTCTCTCCTCCCGCTCTTCGGCGGCGGGACGCTCCGCGGCGGGCGCTTCGGGCTGCGGTCCGGTCGAAGGAGATGCCTGGACGGCCGGGGCTGCCGGCCGCTCGCCGATCATCGACCGGTAACGGTCGCGGTGGAGCACCGTTGCGGCGAGCAGCAGCAGGATGGCTGCGAACAGGAGGCAGGCTGCGATTCGCTTAATCATCGTTTTTCCGGTTTAACCACTCCAGAGCCTCGTTCACCACGTTGTCGACGGGTTGGATGTTGATGTAGAATCCGTTCTCCTCGAGCGGCGTGTTACGGGCGATGTAGGCCCGCAGCTGCGCTTCGATCAGGCGTTTCGAGCGGGCGATGTCGCGGGGCCTCGGCGCCACGCCCTGCCGGGCGGCATAGCGCACGAAGTCGTCGACCAGCGTGCGGTCGGCATCGAGCAGCGCCTGCAGTTCGTCGAGGGTGCGCACCGCGTCGAGCGCTTCCCGGTGACGGTCGGTGTATTCGATCGTGTAGCGGTAGAGGATGTTGCGTCCGGCCACCTCGACGAAATATTTCGTCACGTCGGTCGTGTCGGCCGGGACGAAGCGGTCGGGCATGATTCCGCCGCCGCCGTAGACCGTTTTGCCGCCGGGCGTGGTGAACCGCAGCGAATCGGCGAATCGGATGCTGTCGGCCGAGAAGAATTCATTGTTGCGTAAGCGGTTCCAGAGCTCCTCCTCGTAGCTTTCGTCGTCGCCGATGGTGTAGGGCTTCTGGATCGAGCGCCCCGTGGGGGTGAAGTAGCGCGCCGTGGTGAGCCGCAGGGCCGATCCGTCGGCGTAGGCGATCTGACGCTGCACGAGCCCCTTGCCGAACGAGCGGCGCCCGATGATCGTGCCCCGGTCGTTGTCTTGCAGCGCTCCGGCCAGAATCTCGCTCGATGAGGCGCTCCCCTCGTCGATCAGAACCGCCACCTCCAGGTCCTGGGCCGTGCCCTTCCCGTCGGCGTATTCGCGCTGCTGCCGGCGCTGCCGGTCTTCGGTGTAGACGATGAGCTGGCCTTCGTGGAGGAATTCGTTGGCGATGAGGATCGCCTGGTCAAGGTATCCGCCCGAGTTGCCCCTCAGGTCGAAGATCAGGCGGTCGACCCCTTCGGCGCGCAGGGCGGCCAATGCACGCAGCAGCTCGGTGTGCGAGGTGCGGGAGAACTGGCCCAGTTTGATGTATCCGGTGGTTCCCGACATGCGGAACGCCGCCTCGATGCTCTTGATCGGAATCACGTCGCGCACCACCTCGACGTGCACGCGGTCGGCGATGCCCCGGCGCAGAAGCCCCAGCCTGACGGTCGTGCCGCGCGGCCCCCGGAGCCGCCGCACGATGGCGTTCTGCGGGATTTTCCGCCCGGCCACCAGCGAATCGTCGATCTCCATGATCCGGTCGCCCGCTCTGACGCCCGCCTTGTCGCTCGGTCCGCGGGGAATGACGTTGAGGACGATCACCGTGTCGGTGGCCATGTTGAAGACCACGCCGATGCCGTCGAACTCGCCTTCGAGCGGTTCGTTCAGCTCGGCCATTTCGCGCGCCGGGATGTAGACCGAATGGGGGTCGAGCTCCTTGACCAGGAGGGGCATCAGATGCTCCGCGAGCGAGTCCGTCGAGACCGAATCGACGTATTCCCGTTCGATGTGCATCAGGGTCTCGGTGAGCTTGTTGTTCGGCTGGGCCGACTGCCGCAGGAGCAGTCCGCGCAGCTGTGCGGCCGTGCTGTTGCGTTCGAGGTAGGTGCCTGCGCAGAGGCCTGCGATCACGCCCGCGGCGAGCAGCAGCGGAAACAGCACCGTCCGGCGGGAGTTGCGGTACGAAGTCATTTGTTCTTGAACGTATACGAGAGACCGACGCTCAGCAGCGTCTTGGTCTGCACATCCATGTTCTGCGCCCGGTTGTAGTAGAGTTCGAAGCTCAACGTCGTGGAGAGGAATTTCGTCGCCTTGATGTCGATGGTGTTGGTCCAGCGCACGACGGGATGGATCGGCAGCCGGGGTTTGGTCTTGATGTTGCCGTCCCAGTTCTCGAGCGCGATCTTGTACTCGCCGTAGTGCCGGATCTTGTTGGACTGGCCCATGTCGGTGATCCAGCCGTAGAAGGAGTAGATCATCGTGCGGTAGCGCAGGAAGCCCGTGCGGCCGAACGTGCGGTCGAAGTCGATCTGGATCGACGAACCGCCCTCGTATTTCGACGTCTTGTCGGGGTCTTCGATACCGTAGGCGAAGGCGGGTTTGACCTCGATCTCCCTGCGCACCTCGTTGCCGGCGTCGTCGGTTCCGATTTCGGTGCGGGTCTGGCGCCTGCGGATCCAGTCGTTGTGGGCGTAGGTGGCGTTGAGGGCGATGGGCGAGAGGTTGACGACGATCGGGAATTTCGGATTGGGGCACTTGTAGGTCACACCCAGCGAGGCGTCGAAGTAACCCGGCGTCATGAAGCGGCTCTTGAGGTCCTCGTGCCGCTGTTCGGTACGCGACTTGTAGCCGTTGACGAACTGGCTGCGGAACTTGATGATGGCGCCGTACGACCAGTTTTTCGTCATCTTGAACGACGGGGCCGTCGAAAATTCGAATTCGTCCTGATTCTTGAACCAGATGCCTTCGTCGGCCGTCGTGCCGTCGTCGCGCGCGGTCTCGACCTTCATGCGGTTGTAGCCGAATTTGGCCACGAACTTGGTGTTGACCGAGAAGAGGTGCTTGGTGAAGGTGTGGTTGAGGAACAGATTGGCCGTCAGCGCGATGGAGTTGTCGCCGCCCGACACCTTGATCCAGGGGTCGTTGTAGTTCGTCAGCGCCCCCTGCAATCCGCCGCCGCACTCCAGCGTGTTGCGCTCCTTGCGGATCGCGGCGCGTTCGGCGCGGTAGCGGGCCGGGCTGAAGTAGTCGACGTTGGCCGGGGTGGTTTTAATCTCATCCTTGAAATTGATGCCCGTCTGCTGGGCGTCGACTTCGTCGATGGAGATCTGGGCTGCGGCGGGACGGACCGCCGCAACGAGTGCGAGAATCGGTAAAACGGAGAAGAAACGTTTCATCGTTACGGGTTTGAAGGGAAATTTCCGATTGCAAATTTATGAAATTATTCGCAGTTTCCTTAACTTTGTGAAGGTTTAATACATCGCATCATGAAATACATAGGAGCCCATGTGAGCGCTTCGGGCGGCGTGCAGCATGCACCCGAAAACGCGCGGGCGATCGGTGCTACGGCCTTCGCGCTCTTCACCAAGAACCAGCGGCAGTGGACGGCGCGCCCGTTCGCGGCGGCCGAGATCGACGCATTCCGCCGCGCGTGCGACGAGTGCGGCTATGCGCCCGCGCAGATTCTGCCCCACGACTCCTACCTCATCAACCTGGGCCATCCCGAGACGGCGGCTCTGGAGAAGTCGCGCGAGGCTTTTTACGACGAAATGAAGCGCTGCGAGCAGCTGGGGCTCGACCGACTGAACTTCCACCCCGGCAGCCATCTGCGGCAGATCGCGGCCGAGGAGTCGCTCGACCGCATCGCCGAGTCGATCAACCGGGCGCTCGACCGCACGCGGGGCGTCACGGCCGTGATCGAAAACACGGCGGGGCAGGGTTCCAACCTCGGATTCTCGTTCCACCAGCTGCGCTACCTGATCGACCGCGTGGAGGACAAGTCGCGCGTGGGCGTCTGCATCGACACGTGCCACGCCTTTGCCGCAGGCTACGACCTCTCCTCCGAGGCGGCGTGCGAAAGAACGTTCGCCGAGCTGGACGAAGTGGTGGGGCTGCGCTATCTGCGGGGCATGCACCTCAACGACGCCATGAAGCCGCTGGGCAGCCGCGTCGACCGCCACGCTCCGTTGGGCGACGGCGCCATCGGCTGGGCGTGCTTCCGTTACATCGCCCGCGACAGCCGCTTCGACGGCATCCCCCTCATCCTCGAAACCCCCGACGAGAGCCGCTGGCCGGCCGAGATCGCCGCGCTCAAGGCCTTTGCGGAGGAGTAGCCCTACAACCGGTCCAGACAGGCGCGGATGAGCGCCGCGCTGTCGCGCACCTCGTCGTCGGCGATCGTCAGCGGCGGCGAGATGCGGAATGCCGTGTCGCAGTAGAGGAACCAGTCGCTCAGGATGCCCGCCTCCTTGAAAAGCTCCATGATGCGGTAGAGCCGCCCGGAATCGCCCAGCTCCACGGCCAGCAGCAGCCCCGAGCGGCGTATTCCGCGCACGGCCGGATGATCGGCCAGCAGCTCCTCGTACAAGGCGCCCTTGCGTTCGACCGTCTCGATTATCTTGTTTTCCGACAGATAGTTCAGCGCCGCCAGGCCGGCTGCGCAGCAGACCGGGTGTCCGCCGAAGGTGGTGATGTGGCCCAGCGTCGGATCGACTTGCAAAGTATCCATGATTTCGTGCCGCGCGACGAACGCCCCCAGGGGCATGCCGCCGCCCAGCGCCTTGGCCAGGCACACGATGTCGGGCACCACGCCGTACTTCTGCATGGCGAACGGTTCGCCCGTGCGTCCCATGCCGGTCTGTATCTCGTCGAAAATCAGGAGGGCCCCCACCTCGTCGCAGCGCTTGCGCAGCGCTTCCAGATAGCCCGGCACAGGAGGCCGCACGCCCGCCTCGCCCTGCACCGGTTCGGTCAGCACGCAGGCCGTGCGGCGGGTGATGCGCCGCAATTCGTCGAAATCGTTGAATTCGATCGCCTGCACATCGGGCAGCAGGGGCCGGAAGGCGTTTTTCCACTCCTCGCCCTCGGGCGCGCCCATCATGCTCATGGCGCCGTGCGTCGAACCGTGGTAGGCCCGGCGCATGGAGATCATCTCGGTGCGGCCCGTGAACCGTTTGGCCAGCTTCAGCGCCCCCTCGACCGCCTCGGCGCCCGAGTTGACGAAGTAGACGCTTTCGAGCGGCGCGGGGAGCAGCGACGCGATTGCAGCGGCGTACTCCACCTGCGGCGTCTCGACCAGTTCGCCGTAGACCATCACGTGCATGTAGCGCGCCGCCTGCTCCTGCACGGCCCTGACGACGGCCGGGTTGGCATGGCCGACGTTGCTCACCGAGACGCCGGCCACCAGATCGTAGTAGCGTTTGCCCTCGGGCGTGTAGAAAAACGAGCCCTCGGCCCGTGCGACCTCGACCAGCATGGGCGAGGGCGACGTCTGAGCCACGTGGGCGAGAAATTGTTTGCGCAGAATATTCATTTTCAGTTCTTCATCGTCTTCCGTGCCAGAATGGCGTCGGCATCCTTGACGCTTTGCCGCATCCAGCGGTAGAGCACCTCGGTCTGCTCGTCCGCCGGGAGCTGCCAGTCGTCGGTCTGGCGGCGCAGCCGTTCGGAGAGCATGTAGATCAGGATGGCGGCCGAGGCCGAGACGTTGAGGCTCTCGACCATGCCGCACATGGGGATGCGCAGGAATTCGTCGGCTGCGGCGGCCACCTCGTCGGAGATGCCCGCATGTTCGGTGCCGAAGACCAGCGCGAAGGGTCCGCGCTTCACGTCGAAGGTCTCGGGCGTCGTGTCGTCGCGGTGGGGCGTCGTCGCCACGATGCGGTACCCCTCGCGGCGCAGGGCGTCGAGGGCTTCGGCCGTCGAGGCGTGGCGCACCACGTCCACCCAGCGCTCGGTGCCGCGGGCGACGGCCCGGTTGGGTTCGAACGGGCAGAGCGTCTCGACGGTGTGCATGCGTTGCAGCCCGAACGCCTCGCAGTGGCGGATCAGGGCGGCGGCGTTCTGCGAGTGGTACATGTTTTCGGCCAGCACGGTCATGCGCACCGTGCGGCGGGCGATCGTGCGGCGGAAGAGTTCGCAGCGCTCTTCGGTCATGCATTCGGCCAGACAGGCGATGCGTGCGGCGTATAGCGCCGTTTCGCTATTTTCGGTATTTTTCATCGTCGTCGAGCATTTTCAGGTAGCTTTCGTAGCGCTCGGGGGCGATTTCGCCCCGCCGCAGGGCCTCCTCCACGGCACAGCCCGGTTCGTGGGTGTGCGTGCAGTTGTAGAAGCGGCAGTTGCGCCCCGCGCGCATCATTTCGGGGAAGTAGTGCCACAGTTCGGCGTCGTCGATGTCGAGCAGCCCGAATCCCTTGATGCCCGGCGTGTCGATCACCGCGCCGCCCTCGCGCAGAAAATACATGGTCGAGAAGGTCGTCGTGTGGCGCCCCTTGCCGTGACTTTCGGAGAGGGCTCCCGTGCGGATGTCGACCGAGGGGTCGATGGCTCCGACGAGCGTCGACTTGCCCACGCCCGAGTTGCCCGAGAGGAGCGTCGTGCGGCCCGCGAGCAGCTCGCGCACGCGGTCGATGCCGCGTCCCGTGAGGGCCGAGACGTCGATCACCTCGTATCCGGCGCCTTCGTAGATCGCATGGAGGCGGGCCAGCGCTTCGGGCTCCTGGAGGTCGCATTTCGAGAGCAGCAGCGTCGCCGGAATCTTGTAGGCTTCGCAGGTCACCAGGAAGCGGTCGATGAATTCGGGCGGCGTCGCGGGCTGGCTGGGCGTCGCCAGCAGCAGCGCCCGGTCGATGTTGGCGGCGATGATGTGCGACTCCTTCGAGAGGTTCGAGGCCCGGCGGATGACGTAGTTGCGGCGCGGCTCGACGGAGACGATGGCGTGGTCGCCGTTTTCGTCCGTTTCGCACCGCACGCGGTCGCCCACGACCACCGGATTGGTCGACCGCGCGCCCTTCAGGCGCAGCCGCCCCCGGATGCGGCATCGGATCGTCTCCGCCCCGGCCGCAACCTCGTACCAGCTGCCCGTCGCACGGATCACCGTGCCCGAAATGGTCTGTTCCGTCATCGTTTGCCGTCGGTGTTCGTGTCGCACTCCTCGCCGCCGCCGATCCGCTCCAGGAGAGGCAGCAGCTCCTCCGAGAGCCGCATGACGGGCCGGTAGGTGCGCGACGTTTCGAGGGTTTCCTCCCCGGCCAGCGACCGGTCGGCATTCAGCCGGTCGAAGAGCGTGAAGAGCACGCTCAGCAGGAGCAGGTATTTGAGTGCCGAGACCGCAATGCCCAGCAGCCGGTCCGGCAGACCGAATCCGACCCAGTGGAAGATCTTGCGCAGCAGCCGCGCCCCGATGCCCGCGGCGAGGAGCGTCGCCACGAAGACCGCGGCGAATCCGCCTGCGCAGCGCACCTCCTCGTCGAGCCGCAGCCATGCGCCCGCCGCATCGGCATAGCGTGCGGCGAGCCACACCCCCGCGAGCAGCGCGAGCAGCGAGCAGAGCTGCACGATGAAGCCCAGCCGGCAGCCGTTCCATACGGCGATTGCCAGCACCAGACAGACGATCAGGTCGATGGTGTTCATGCGGTTGCGGGGTCGTCGGTGTGCTTCGGTTCAGCGGAAAAGGGCGTCGAGCGGCACCTCCAGCGCATGGCTCACGGTGTGCAGCGTGCGCAAGGTGGGGTTGGTGCGTCCCGCTTCGAGGCGGCTGAGGTTCGAGCGCTCCATGTCGCAGCGGTAGGCCAGCTCCTGGACGGTGAAGTGCTTTTCGATCCTTAATTTCTTGATATTTCGTGCGATGATCGTCATTTGCCGCGCATAGTCGTCGATCTTCTGCATCCGTTTTGCTGTTTGTGTGCGACAAAGATACCAATCCTCCGGAGAATTCGGATGGAAAAAACGGCAAAAAATTCGTAATTTTGCCTGCATCAAAACATTCGTCGCCATGAAACGTTGCTTTGCTCTCCTGCTGTCGCTTCTGTTCGTCGCGCCGCTTCCGGCCCGCGAGGTCTTCCCGCTCAACGACGGGTGGCGTTTCTTCTTCCGGTCCGAGACCGACGGAGGAAATGCCCGGCACGTCACGCTGCCCCACAGCTGGAACACCGACCCCCAGGCCGAGAAGGTGATCTTCGAGACTACGGGCAACTACCTGAACAGCATCTATATACCGGCCGAATGGGCTTCGAGCCGCGTCTTCGTTCGCTTCTACGGGGCGCAGAGCGTGGCCGATCTGTTCGTCAACGGATGCCACGCGGGCAGCCACAAGGGCGGCGGCACGGCCTTCGCCTTCGAGATCACGGACCGGCTGAAGTTCGGGGCCGACAATGCGTTGCTGGTGACCGTCAGCAACGCCGCCCGCAACGACGTGCTGCCCACCTCGACCGACATGAACCTCTACGGCGGGCTTTACCGGCCGGCCGAACTGATCGTCACCGGTCCCACGGCCGTTTCGCCGCTCTACCTGGGGACCGACGGCGTGCTGGTGCGCACGACGTCGGCCGAGGCCGACCGGGCCGAGGGGCAGATCGAGGTGCACCTCACCTCGCGCGGCGAGAGCACGACGGTGCTCTCCGTCGACATCGCGGCGCCCGACGGCCGCAGCGTCTTCACGCGGCGGCAGCGGGTCAAGCTCGACGGCAATCCCGTGCGGATTCCGTTCGAAGTCGAGCGGCCCGCTCTGTGGAGTCCCTTCTCGCCGACGCTCTACACCGTGACGGTGACGGCGGGCGAGCACGACCTGCAGGACTGCGTCTCGGTGCGCACGGGGTTCCGTTCGGTCCGCACCGCCGCAGCGGGCGGGTTGCGGATCAACGACAGCCTGGTGCCGCTGCGCGGCGTGGCGCTCGGCCACGACAACGCCCTTTCGGGCGGAACGCTCACCCCCGGGGATTACGATGCCGATCTGGCCGAAATCCGCGAGCTGGGCGCCAATGCGCTGCGGTCGGTGCTCATGCCCCATGCGCAATACCTTTACGACCGCTGCGACGAACAGGGCATGCTGGTCTGGGTCGACTCTCCGCTGCACCGCGCGTCGTTTCTGGGCGATGTGGCCTACTACGCCACGCCGCAGTTCGAGCAGAACGGGCTCGACCAGCTGCGCGAGATCATCGCCCAGAACATCAACCATCCTTCGGTGGTGATGTGGGGCATCTTCTCGCGGCTCTGGACCCGCGGCGACGACGTGGTGCCCTATGTCCGGCGGCTGAACGAAGCGGCCCGCACGTTCGATCCGTCGCGGCCGACCGCGGCGTGCAGCGATCAGGACGGCGACATCAATTTCGTCACCGATCTGATCGTCTGGCGTCAGGATGTGGGCTGGTCGAAGGGATCGCCCGACGATGTGGCCGTCTGGCGCGACCGGATGCGGAAAAACTGGAGCCATCTCCGTTCGGCCGTCGAATACGGCGGCAGCGGATTCATCGGGCACCGCAGCTATACGGCCCAGGCCGAACCCCGGGCCAACTGGATGCCCGAACGGCGGCAGACGCTCTTCCACGAGGAGTATGCCCGCAATCTTCAGGACGATTCGCTTTTCTGGGGCGTGTGGATCGACAACATGTTCGACTACGGCTCGGCCCGCAGACCCTACGGCATCAACGGCGAGGGTCTGGCGACCATCGACCGGCGCGGGCGCAAGGATGCCTGGTACCTCTACCGGGCCCTCTGGAACCGGGAGCGGCCCACGCTGCATATCGCCGACCGGCACCTGACGCTGCGCGATGCGGCCAGTCAGTCGTTCCGCGTCTATTCGTCGGCGGGCGATCCGCTGCTTCTTGTCGGCGGCGACACGGTGGCGCTCACGCGCTATGCCGCGTGCCAGTATCGCTCCGACACGGTGGAGCTTCGGGGACGTATCGAGGTGAAGGCCCTTGCGGGCGGTCTGCGCGACAGCGTGACTATTCTGGTAGGCAACGTCTTAAAACCGAAAGGCTTTCAGGTCCCTCTGCAAACAGCAGGTCCGCAAAGGACAAATTAGCGGCGAAGGGCATCCGGTCGGAGAAGACCTGCACGTAAGGCTCGGCGGTGAATGCCGGGCCTTCGGCGTGTTTGGGCCTCAGGTCGAGGTCGCCGGGCGAGGCTTCGACGTAGCGGTCGCTCACGGCGGGCATCCGGATGCCCGCCAGACGGCAGAGCGTTTCGAGCAGCCCGAGGTCGTAGTCGGCCAGAAAGTCGTAATGGCAGCGGTAGAACGGTTCGAACTGCTCGGCGAAGTGTTCGAAGTAGGGCGAACTGCGGTACGATGCGACCAGAGCGCCCCAATGCTGGTGCTGCCAGCGCTTGGAGTAGTCGATGCGCATGTCGCGCATGGGCTGGCGTGGGCGGTCGGCGTGGGCGACCTGCACGGTGAGCGTCATCGGTCCGCCGACGGAGAGAATCCGCGTGCGGTTGCGCGGCGAACGCTTGATGAAGTGCTCGCCCAGGTCGATGAGGCAGTCGCCGCGCAGCAGGCGGGCGAAGTATTCGACCGAAGGGAGGTAGGCGGCGGGGAGAAGGGTCATAATAAAAGATTTTGAAGAAAAGAGCCGGGCGGGGCTTCGGCCTGCCTGAAGACGGATTTTTGTCGCGGAAAACCCCGGTTTCAGCCGGGCGGGCCGAAGCCTTCGCCGTGCGGAGGGCCGCAGCCTGCGTTGCCGTCCGCCGCAGTCTCCGGCCCGTTTTCTGGGTTGCGGTAGTCTATGGCTCCGTCCACTTCCCGTCGGCCCGGATGATCCCGATCAGGCGGTCGAGGGCCTCCTCCTGGGGGATGCTGCGCTCCACCGCTTCGCGGCCGCGGTAGAGGGTGATGCGGCCCGGTCCGGCCCCCACGTAGCCGTAGTCGGCGTCGGCCATCTCGCCGGGTCCGTTGACGATGCAGCCCATGACGCCGATCTTCAGGTCTTTCAGGTGCGAGGTCCGGACCTTGATGTCGGCCAGCGTCTTTTCGATGTCGTAGAGCGTGCGGCCGCACGAGGGGCAGGCGATGTATTCGGTGCGGGAGAAGCGCACGCGGGCCGCCTGGAGGATCATCAGCTCCACGTCGCGGATCGCCTCGGCGGGGTGCTGCGGGGCGTCGATCCAGATGCCGTCGGCCAGTCCGTCGAGCAGCAGGGGGCCCAGGTCGGCCGCCGCCTTCACGGCCACCTCTTCCAGCGAGGCGTCGTCGTAGCGGCATTTCACGGCCGCCGGTTCGTCGGCCCGCTCCAGGTTGAGGATCGCGGCCCGCAGCTCGGCCGTCGGGTTGCCCGAGCGGGCTTCGATGACGCGCATCCCTTCGGGCAGCTCGTCGTGGGTCATGGGCGTCGTCGCGGCGCTGCGGCGGCGGAACACCGTCGGAGAGTAGCGTTCGGGATGAAGCACCTCGAAACGGCCCGGCCGCCGGGCGAAGTGGCGCACGAGCAGCTGCGCCACCGGGATTTCGTTCTCGGGCGCTTCGGTCAGCGAGACGCGGATCGTGTCGCCTATGCCGTCGGCCATGAGGGCCCCGATCCCCACGGCGCTCTTCACGCGGCCCTCCAGCCCGCTGCCCGCCTCGGTGACCCCGATGTGGAGCGGGAAGCGCATCCCTTCGGCATCCATCGCCTCGACCAGCAGCCGGTAGGCCTCCACCATCACGCGCGTGTTGCTCGACTTCATCGAGACGACCGCCTGGTCGAAATTTTCCCGCCGGCAGATGCGCAGAAACTCCATGGCCGAGGCCACCATCCCCCGGGGCGTGTCGCCCCAGCGGTCGAAGATGCGTTTGGCGAGCGAGCCGTGGTTGACGCCGATGCGCAGCGCCACGCCCCGCTCGCGGCACTGTGCGATCAGGGCCTCCAGATCGCCGCGGTCGAGGCGGTAGTTGCCGGGGTTGATGCGCACCTTGTCGACGTACTGCGCCGCCACGGCCGCCGCTTCGGGCAGGAAGTGGATGTCGGCCACCAGAGCCGCGCCGATGCCCTCCTCGCGCACGCGGCGGGCGATGTTCCGCAGGTTTTCGGCTTCGCGCCGCCCCTGGGCCGTGAGGCGCACGATGCGTCCGCCCGCCGCGGCGATGCGCCCGATCTGGGCCACCGAGGCCTCGGTGTCGTTGGTGTCGGTGTTGGTCATCGACTGCACGGCGACGGGGTGTCCGCCGCCGATTCTGACGGAGCCGATGCGCACCTCGGAGGCGGGCCGGCGTGTGAACGTTTCGAGATTCATGGCATGGATTTTCGTCATGCAAAAATACGCATAAAATCACGAGTGCGGGAAAAAATCCCCGTTTTTCGTATATTTGCGGTGTGGTGGGCAATCTTGAGAGCGACATCCAGTTCGTTGCGGGCGTCGGCGAGGCGCGGGCACGGCTTCTCGAACGGGAGCTGGGCATCCGTACGGTCGGCGACCTGCTGAACCATTTTCCGTTCCGCTACATCGACCGCACGCGGATCTATCCCATCGCCGAGATCACCGAGGGCGCCCCGGCGCTGGTCCAGTTCCGGGCCCGGGTGACGGGGGTGGCCTATGCGGGCGAGGGGCGCAAGCGCCGCTTCACGGCCTATGTCCAGGATGCCTCCGGGTCGGCCGAGCTGGTTTGGTTCCAGGGGGTGAAGTGGATCGAAAAACGCATCGAGAAGGGTCGCGAATACCTCGTTTTCGGGCGTCCGTCGTTCTACCGCGGCGAGCTGCGCATGGCCCATCCCGAGCTGGAGACCGTCGAGCAGGCCCTCTCGCGCAAGACCGAAAGCGGCATGCAGGGCATCTATCCCTCGACCGAGAAGCTTTCGAACGTGCTCGGCGCCAAGGGCATGTACCGCATCATCTGCAATGCCTGGGCGCTGGCGGGCGGCCGGATCGCCGATCCGCTGCCCGAGGCGCTGCGCACGCGCTACGGGCTCATCCCGCTGCGCGAAGCCTACTACAACATACACTTCCCCCAGTCGGCCGATCTGTTGCAGCGGGCCCGGCAGCGGCTGAAGTTCGACGAGCTGCTGGGCGTGCAGCTCAACATCCAGTCGCGGCGCACGGAGCGTCTCGCCCGAAGCGACGGATTCCTCTTTCCGAAAGTGGGCGGGGCTTTCACCGCGTTCTACGAAGAGAAGCTGCCCTTCCCGCTCACCGGGGCGCAGAAGCGCGTGATCCGCGAAATCAGGCGCGACACGACGACGGGCATGCAGATGAACCGGCTCCTGCAGGGCGACGTGGGCAGCGGCAAGACGCTGGTGGCGCTCATGTCGATGCTGCTGGCCGTCGACAACGGCTACCAGGCCTGCATGATGGCGCCGACCGAGATTCTGGCCCGCCAGCACTTCGCCACCGTGACGAAGATGCTCGGCGGCCTGCCCGTGAAGGTGGCCGTGCTGACCGGTTCGTCGAAGAGCCGCGAACGGCGCGAGGCCCTCGAGGGGATCGCCTCGGGCGAGGTGGACATCCTGATCGGCACCCACGCCCTCATCGAGGAGTGCGTGCGGTTCGACAACCTCGGTTTCGTGGTCATCGACGAGCAGCACCGCTTCGGCGTCGAGCAGCGCGCGCGGCTGTGGACCAAGAACGAGCGGCCGCCCCACATTCTGGTGATGACCGCCACGCCCATCCCGCGCACGCTGGCCATGACCCTCTACGGCGATCTGGATGTCTCGGTGATCGACGAGCTGCCTCCGGGCCGCAAGCCGGTCAAGACCGTCCACTACACCGATGCGGCGCGTCTTCGGCTCTTCGGGTTCATGCGCGAACAGATCGCCCGGGGGCGGCAGGTCTATGTGGTCTATCCGCTCATCGAGGAGTCGGAGACGATGGACTACAAGGACCTGACGGACGGCTACGAAGCCATTTCGCGCGATTTTCCGCTGCCCCGCTACGTGACGGCCATCTGCCACGGCAGGATGAAGCCCGCCGACAAGGAGGAGTCGATGCGTCAGTTCAAGTCGGGCGAGGCGCACATTCTGGTCGCCACGTCGGTGATCGAGGTGGGGGTCGACGTGCCCAACGCCACGGTCATGGTGATCGAATCGGCCGAGCGGTTCGGCCTCTCGCAGCTCCACCAGCTGCGCGGCCGCGTGGGGCGCGGGGGCGAGCAGTCCTACTGCATCCTCATGACGGGCGAGAAGCTCTCGCGCGAGGCGCGGGCGCGCCTCGATGCCATGTGTCAGACCAACGACGGCTTCCGGCTGGCCGAACTCGACCTCAAACTGCGCGGTGCGGGCGATGTCAACGGCACGCTGCAGAGCGGCATGGCATTCGATTTGAAGATCGCCAGTCCGACGGCCGACGCGGAGACGCTGACCCTCACGCGCGAGGCGGCCGTCGCGCTGCTCGAGGCCGACCCGCAGCTGGCCCGGCCCGAAAACCGCGGGCTCGATGCGCTCCGCAGACGCTATTCGGGGCGCGACGAGATCGATTTTTCACGTATTTCGTAGAATATATTCCCTTTCCAGACCGTTACTTCCAAAACATTGCCCGGCATGAAACGATTGGTGTTCGTCCTCTTCCTTTTTTCGCTGTCCGGCGCCGTTCCGGCCGCCGCACAGCTCTACCATCCCGGCGAGGTGTTGCAGTACCGCGTGAGCTACAAGGCCCGCATGTTCCCCAACACCGAGGTGGGGGCCGTCGAGGTGGCGACCACCCGGGCGCAGCTCGGCGACCGGGCGTGCTACCTGGTCACCGGCACGGGCCGCACGCTGCCCACCTACCGCTGGTTCTACAACATCGAGGACACCTACCGCATCTGGGTCGACACCGCGACGCTGCGCACCGTGCGCTTCACGAGCGACATCCGCGAGGGCGACTACTCCTTCGAGAGCCGCTACGACTATGAGTGGCCCGATTCGCTGGTCCGCACCCGCTGGCGCAGCCGCCAGCGGCCCTTCGCCGAGCGGGAGATGCGGCTCACGGACGAGAGCATGGATGCCGTGTCGCTCTTCTTCAACCTGCGCACGGCCGACGCCGACGCCTTCCGCGAGGGCGAGCCCGCGCTGTTGCAGATGGTGCTCGAAGACACGGTGCGCCACCTGCGCTACCGCTTCCTCGGGCGCGAGAACAAGAAGATCCGCAACGTGGGCAAGTTCCGCACGCTCCGCTTCGACTGCCAGCTGGGCACCTCCGAGGGTTTCTCGTTCACCGACGGCACGGTCTTCACGATCTGGATTTCGGACGACGAGAACAAGATACCGCTCTACATCGAGTCGCCGGTGAAGATCGGCAGCATCAACGCCTACATTTCGGGCTACAAGGGACTTAAATATCCGCTGACGAGCCTGATTAAATAAAAAACGTTATATTTGCCTCAAAATTCGACTTCCATGCAAGAGACCAACCACGACTACGACCCCTCGCAGTACGAGGATGAGGACTACGGGATGCCCCGGGCCGAAGCGGACAAATCCATCCGCGGCTACCGCATCGTCATCATCATTCTTTCGGTGATTCTGGTGGCGCTTTCGGCGCTCTATTTCGGCGTTCACCGCCAGCAGATGATCGACAACGAGCTTTTGCAGGCCGACCGCGACTCGATCCAGAACGATCTGGGCCGTCTGATGACCGACTTCGACAACCTGCAAAGCACCAACGACACCCTCTCGGCCAACCTGAATTTTGAGCGCGAACGGGCCGATTCGCTCATGACGCGCCTCAAGAAAGAGCGTTCGTGGAGTCTGGCCAAGATCAAGCAGTACGAGAAGGAGGTGGGCACGCTGCGCACCATCATGCGCGGCTACATCCACCAGATCGACTCGCTCAACACGCTCAACAAACGGCTCATCAACGAAAACGTCTCCTACCGCAAGGAGATCACCACGGCCCGCCTGCGCGCCGACATGGCCGAGGAGAAGGCCGCCGAACTGGACAACAAGGTGCGCGCCGGCTCGGTCATCCGGGCGCGCGACATCCGCATGGAGGCGCTCAACGAGCGGAGCAAGCCCGTCACGCGCATCAAGAACGCCGCGCGTCTGCGGGTCGATTTCGTCATGACGGCCAACGATCTGGCTTCGCCGGGCGAAAAGGCCGTCTACGTGCGCATCACCTCGCCCGACGGCTATGCGCTCACCACCGAGGCGATGCCGACCTTCGAATTCGAGGGCGAGCGGCTGAGCTATTCGGCCATGCGCGAGGTCGACTACCAGAATCAGGACCTCGAGGTGGGCATCTACTTCAACTCCACGGGCTTCGCGGCCGGAACCTATCTGGTGCAGCTCTATTGCGAGGGCCGCATGATCGGTTCGTCGCAGATCGTCATGCGCTGACCCTGCTCCGCAGCATAACCGAACCACCCCCGCCGCGTGTGCGGCAGGGGTGGTTTTTTCGTCGGCAGGGCGCATGCGCGAAGGAGGTGCCGGGCGGTTGCGTCCGCATGCGCTGCCGGACGGGCTTCGGGCGGCGGATTACCGGATGCCGTAGCGGCGCAGGATGCGCCGCAGTTCGGGCTCGAGCCGTTCGGCCCAGCGCCAGTAGCCCAGGTCGGAGGGGTGGATGCCGTCGACCGAGGTGATGTGGTCGTCGCCCGTCAGGTCGCCGCAGTCGATGAAATAGACGTGTTCGAAGCGCTTCACGGCCTGTGCCATCATCCGCCGCGCCGCAGCCCGCTTGTTGGCTTCGACTTCGCGGGCCTGGAGATCGAAGTTGCCGCTCTCGCGGTAGATCGTCTGCACGAAGATCAGCGGCACGTCGGGCCGTGCGGCGCGGATGCGCTCGATGAAGGGGATCAGCCGCTCCTCGATCATGTAGTCGAGCGGGTTGGAGAAGGCGTCGAAGATCATGGCCTCGGCGTCGGCGCAGTCGGCCAGGTAGGCGGCGAAGTAGGGTTGCAGCAGGCAGTTGCCGCTCAGGGCGATGTTGCAGATGTCCCATCCCGTGCTGCGCTGGATGATCAGCGGGTAGCTCATTCCGGGCCGCGAGGTGCAGACTCCGTGCGTGTAGCTCGACCCGAAGACGACGATCTTGTGGCGGAACGGATTGTCGATCGGTTCGATGACGGCCTCTTCGGCGATGCCGATCTCTACCTTGCCCAGCTCGCTGTAGTTGGGCAGGTAGAGCAGGCACTCCTTCTCCGACGAATCCATGTGGTCGATGAGCGTGAAGGGCTCGCTGCGGTGGTACGAGACGTGCGAGGCGGCGTAGAGCCACTCGCCGTTCCGGCGGATGTAGAGGTCATAGCCGCCCGTCGAGATGCAGGGCGTGTCGTCCGAGCGGTGCTCGAAAAGATACTGCGTGCGGATGTCGATGCGCGGCGAGTTGGTGCGGAAGACCAGCGCCAGACCGGCCGCACAGCGCACCTGCTGGTTCTCGAAGCCTACGAAACCTTTGTAGTCCGTGGTGTCGATACGGTGGTAGGGGTGAGCGGTGGGCTGCGCCTTGCCGATCAGGGTCAGGGAGGCGCCGTCGACGAAGCGCACCTGGGCCGAGGCGGCGACCGATGCCGCGGCGAACAGGAGGGTGAGCAGTTTTTTCATATAGGTTAACCGTTTAAGTAAGTCGTGTGTAAAAACGGGCGGAGTATTTATAGACCCCGCCCGCCGCAGGTTTCCGAAATGCAGGAAGACGCCCTGCATCGTCGTGGTGTCCGAGGCGCGGAGTTTCAGAGAACCCCGCCCGCCGCAGGTTTTCGGAGTTTTCCTCCGTTCGTCGCAGCGCTTCGGGAAGCGCCTGCAATCCGGTGCCGGACGCTAATTTTTCCGCTCCTCCTGCCAGATGAGGGCCGAAGCGCCGAGGATGGCGGCGTTCTTGCCCTGGATGCCGCTCGGGAGCAGCTTGACCTTGTTCTTGAAGGTGAACATCATGTTCTCCTCCATGTACCACTGGGTCGGTTCGAAGAGCAGCTTGCCGGCCTTGGCCAGACCTCCGAAGAGGAAGATCGCCTCGGGAGAGGTGAGGGTCACCACGTCGGCCAGCGCGCGGCCGAGCATTTCGCCCGTGTAGCGGAAAGCCTCCAGAGCGACGGGGTCGCCCTGTTCGGCGGCGGCCGAGATCATCGAGGCGTCGAAATCGTCGTAGGCGATGCTGCGCAGCTTGCTCGGCGCCGACATGCGGGCCATCAGGTCGAAAGCCGTGCGCTTGATGCCCGTAGCCGAAACGTAGGCTTCGAGACATCCCTTGCGGCCGCAGCCGCACTGGCGTCCGCCCCGCTCGACGACGATGTGGCCCATTTCGCCTGCGAAGCCGTCGTGGCCGTAGATCATTTCGCCGTTGGCCACGAAGCCCGAGCCGAGACCCGTGCCGAGCGTCACCATCACGAAGTCGCGCATGCCTTTGGCGTGGCCGTAGACCATTTCGCCGATCGTGGCGGCATTGGCGTCGTTGGTCAGGCGGATCGTCGTCGAGCCGAATGCGGCGGCGATGTCGTCGGCCAGATGGAAGATGCGGCGCGACTCGTCGGGATTGGCTTCGTCCTCGCGGAATTTCCAGAGGTTGGCGGGCGTCTCGATCGTGCCCTTGTGGTAGTTGGCGTTGGGGGCGCCGATGCCGATGCCGACCAGCTCGTAGTCGAACGAGAGGCTGTCGGCCATCGCGCGCATCGCTTCGCACAGCTCCTTCACGTAGGCGGGATAGTCGTCGAAGTGGGGGTATTTCTTGGTCGAGATGACCGATTCGGCATAGAGGTCGCCGTTTTCGTCGACCAGACCGAAAGCGGTGTTGATGCCGCCGATGTCAATGCCGATTGCGAGTTTTTTCATGGGAAAAGTTTTTTCAGGTTGTTTATCTTGTCAAAGTTAGCGGAAAATTCGTCCGCTCCAAAGTTTTTTTCTAATTTTGGGACATATTCTTCACCGAAAAGTCTTTTTTCCGATCATGCTGACCAACGAGCAACTGCTCTCCGCCATCGAAAACCACCTGGCCCAGACCGGGTTCCCGGCCGATCCCGAACTTCTCTACGCCCCCATCGCCTATTCGCTTTCCGGCAGCGGCAAGCGCCTCCGGCCCATGCTGCTGGCCCTCTCCTGCGGCATCTTCTCGGACGACGTGCAGCGGGCGCTGCCCGCGGCTGCGGCCGTCGAGGTGTTCCATAACTTCACGCTGCTGCACGACGACATCATGGACAACGCCGCCCTGCGGCGCGGCAAACCGTCGGTCTATGCCCGCTGGGGCCGCAACGTGGCGATTCTCTCGGGCGATGCGATGCTCATCTGCGCCTACCGGCTGCTCTCCGAGGTGCCGGCGGCCGATCTGCAGCGGATTCTCGCGACGTTCAATGACATGGCGCTCGAGGTTTGCGAAGGGCAGCAGTACGACATGGATTTCGAGAGCCGGCAGAAGGTCTCGGTGGTCGAGTACATGCGGATGATCGAGCTCAAGACCTCGGCGCTGCTGGCCGGTGCGACGGTCATCGGTGCCATGCTGGGCGGAGCCTCCGACGAGGATTGCGCCAAACTCCGGCGCTTTGCCGTCGAGCTGGGGCTGGCCTTCCAGCTGCAGGACGATCTGCTCGACAGCTACGGCGACCGGCGTCTGGGCAAGGCCATCGGCGGCGACATCCTCGAGGGCAAGAAGACCTACCTCATGGTCACGGCGATGAGCCGGGCCGACGAGGCGACGCGCGGGGAGCTGCGGCGCCTCATGGCCGATGCGGAGTCGGCGCCCGAACGGAAAATCGCGGCCGTGAAGGCCGTTTACGACCGTCTGGACGTGCCTCGCCTCACGGAGCAGCAGATCGAACTGCGCTTCGACCGGGCTCTGGGGATTCTGAAGACGCTTTCGGTCGGCGAGGAGCGCACGCGCCCCTTGCGCGACTATGCCGCCGGACTCATGGGCAGAAACAGATAACGAAATGCCGCAAACCGTGAAACGCAGCGAGCTGGAGATCATGGCCCCCGTGGGGTCCTACGAATCGTTGGCGGCGGCCATTGCGGCCGGGGCCGATTCGGTCTATTTCGGCGTCGGGCAGCTGAACATGCGTTCGGCGTCGGCCGCCAATTTCACGCTCGACGATCTGGCGCGCATCGTGGCGTCGGCCCATGCCGCGGGGGTGAAGGCCTACCTGACGGTCAACACCGTCGTTTACGAAGACGAGATCGCCGAAGCCCACCGGGTGATCGACCGGGCCCGCGCCGAGGGCATCGACGCCGTGATCGCCTCCGACATGGCCGTGATCCTCTATGCCCGGCGGGTCGGCGTCGAGGTGCATATCTCCACGCAGTGCAACATCTCCAACTCCGAGGCGGTGAAGTTCTATGCGCAGTGGGCCGACACGGTCGTCCTGGCGCGCGAGCTGACGCTCGAACAGGTGGCGGCCATCCGCCGCTGCATCGTCGAGAACGACATCCGCGGCCCGCGGGGCGAGCTGGTCACCATCGAAATGTTCGCCCACGGAGCGCTCTGCATGTCGATTTCGGGCAAGTGCTATCTTTCGCTCTACGAGACGGGGTGCTCGGCCAACCGCGGCGCCTGCCGCCAGCTGTGCCGCCGCAAATACACGGTCCGCGACCGCGAGACGGGGGCCGAGCTGGACATCGACGGCCGTTATGTCCTCTCGCCCAAGGACCTCTGCACGATCGACTTCCTCGACCGCTTCATCGCCTCCGGCGTCCGGGTGCTGAAGATCGAGGGCCGTGCCCGGGGCGCCGAGTACGTCAAACGCACGGTCGAATCCTACGATGCGGCGCTGCGGGCCATCGAGGCGGGCACCTATACGCCCGAATTGGCTGCGGAGCTCAAGGAGCGGCTGCGCACGGTCTTCAACCGCGGATTCTGGGAGGGCTACTATGCCGGGCGTCCCGTGGCCGAACACAGCGAGCACTACGGCTCGGCCGCCACGCGCCGCAAGGTCTACGTGGGCAAGGTGGTGAATTTCTACAAGCGGCTTTCGGTGGCCGAAGTGCTCGTCGAGGCGGCGCCGCTGTCGCAGGGCGAGGATATTTTCTTCACGGGCCCCACGACGGGGGTCGCCGAACAGCGGCTCGACGAGCTGCACGGCCCCGACGGCACGCCCGTCGGGCAGGTCGTCCAGGGCGACCTGTGCGCCGTCCGCACGCACGCGACGATCCGCCGCGGCGACAGGCTCTACAAGTTCGCGGCCGCCGAAAACGGCTGATCCGGACCATGCGTGCTCCGAACTCCCTTTCGTGCGAAGCGCCCGACGGCCTTCCGATGCCGCGGCGCGTGGGCGCCATCCTGGCCGTGGCGTTCGGCGTGGGGCTGTCGGTCGTCGACAGCACGATCGCCAACGTCGCCCTGCCCGCCATCGCCCGGCAGCTGGAGATCGCCCCGGCCGATTCGGTCTGGGTGGTCAACGCCTACCAGCTGGCCGTCATGGCGGCGATTCTTCCGCTGTCGGCTCTGGGCGGCGTGTGGGGATACCGCAGGGTCTATGTCTGCGGCCTGGCGCTCTTCACGGCCGCCTCGCTCGGCTGCGCGCTTTCGGCGTCGCTTCCGGCGCTGGTCCTTTCGCGGGTGTTGCAGGGGCTCGGCGCCGCAGCCGTCACGTCGGTCAACACCACCCTGATCCGCTTCATCTATCCCCGCGCCCGGTTGGGCCGCGGCATGGGCATCAACGCCACGGTGGTGGCCGTCTCGTCGGTTGCGGGCCCCGCCCTGTCGGCCGCCGTGCTCGGCGTGGCCGAATGGCCGTGGCTCTTTGCCGTCAACATCCCCGTGGGGGCGGTCGCGCTGGTGCTGTGCTGCCGCTATCTCCCCGACAATCCCGTGCGTGCGGAGGGCGGATTCAGCTGGCGCGACGCCGGGATGAGCGCGCTGACCTTCGGTCTGCTGATGGCTTCGTTCGAGGGCTTCGCCCACGGTGCCGATCCGCTTCCGGTCGCCTGCGGAGCCGGTGCCGCGCTGCTGGTCGGGAGCCGGTTCGTCGCCCGGGAGCTGCGCGCCGGGAATCCGGTGCTGCCCGTCGATCTGCTGCGCATCCCGATCTTCGCCGTGTCGCTGCTCACGTCGGTCTGCTCCTACCTGGCCCAGATGCTGGCGATGGTCGCCCTGCCCTTCTACCTCCAGCATTCGCTCGGCTACGACGACGTCGGTGCGGGGCTGCTGCTCACCGCCTGGCCCGCCGTCATCATGATCGCGGCCCCGACGGCCGGATACCTCGTCGAGCGGGTCCATGCCGGAGCGCTCGGCGGCACGGGCCTTGCGGCCATGGCCGCCGGACTGTTTCTGCTGGGGACGTTGCCCGACGACCCTTCGGCCGGAGCGATCGTCTGGCGGCTGACGCTCTGCGGCGCGGGATTTGCCCTTTTCCAGTCGCCCAACAACAGCGTGCTGATCGCCTCGGCGCCGCCCGCCCGCAGCGGTGCGGCCAGCGGCATGCTCGCCACGGCCCGCCTCGCGGGACAGACCCTCGGTGCGGCGATCATGGCCCTGCTGTTCCAGCTCGTGCCCGGCGGAAGCACCCGTGCCGCCCTGCTGCTGGCCGGAGCCTTCGCCCTGACGGGGTCGGCGGTCAGCTTCGCCCGGCTGCGGCTGCCGCTTCCCGATGCGCTCGTTGGAAAACGAAAGATCCGAAAATGAAAACACACCGTTTTTTCACGCTTCCGGGCCTCTCCGGACTTCTGTTCCTGCCGCTGCTCCTGTCGCTGTCCGCTGCCGGGGCGCGGGCCGATGAACCCGCCTCTGCCGCTGCGCCGCCCTCCGCATTCGTGCGGCCGCCCTATCTGAAGCGGGGCGACACGGTGGCGCTGGTCAGCCCGGCGGGCCGGCTTCCCGACGATTGCGATACGGCGCTGATCCGCGGGCGTTTCGCCTCGTGGGGGCTCCACGTCCTCTTCGGCGCGCACTGCTGCGATCGCGGGGAGGCCTATTTCTCCGCTCCCGATTCGCTGCGGGCCGCCGATTTGCAGGCGGCTCTGGACGATCCCTCCGTGAAGGCCGTCATCGCCTGCCGCGGCGGCTACGGGTCGGTGCGTCTGTTCCCGCTGCTCGATCTGGAGCGGTTGCGCGACGATCCCAAGTGGCCCGTGGGCTTCAGCGACATCACCGCGCTCCATCTGGCCCTGCGGCGTCTGGGCATCGAGTCGATCCACGGCCCCATGCCGTCGCAGTTCCGCTTCGATGCGGAGGACCCTTCGGCCGAATCGCTGCGCAGCGCGCTTTTCGGGGAGACCGTGGCTGTCGAGACCCCTCCGCACCCCTGCAACCGGCCCGGCAGAGCTTCGGGACGTCTGGTCGGCGGCAACCTCACGATGCTGTCGCTGGCGGCCGGAACGCCCGAAGCCCTGCGCTGCGACGAACCGGCGATTCTCTTCATCGAGGAGGTGGGCGAGTACGTCTACCGCCTCGACCGGATGCTGCGCCATCTGGAGCGCAGCGGCGCCTTGCAGGGGGTTGCGGGCGTGGTCGTGGGGCATCTGACCGAGACGCCCGGAGCCGAAAAGTTCGGTTTCGGCTCGCCGTGCGAAGCGGTCGCCGAGGCGCTGCGTCCGCTCGGGGTGCCGGTGGCATTCGGATTCCCGGCCGGACACGAGCGCCCCAATCTGGCCCTTTTCCTGGGCCGCGAGGCGACCCTCGAGGTGACCGATTCGCTCACGCGACTTAAGTTCCGGGATGCTGCCGCGGACGACGCCGTCCGAAAGCGGGATTGAATTCCGAAAACAGGCTGCATCCGTAATAATCGCGTCGATTTTTTATTACCTTTGTGTGAATCAAATCATCTCTGCCATGTTTTCAGCGAAAACCTATGCTGCGCGGCGCAGCGAACTGTGCCGGAGAATCGGCGGCGGCCTCGTGCTGCTGCCGGGCAATCCCCTCACGCCGAACAACTATCCCAACAACGCCTATTACTTCCGTCAGGATTCCACGTTCCGTTACTATTTCGGTCTGAATGTCCCGTCGCTCGCGGGGCTTCTCGATGCCGACTCGGGCGAGGCGATGCTCTTCGGCGACGACTTCACCGTCGAGGACATCATCTGGACCGGTCCGCAGCCTACCTTGCGCGAACTGGGCGCCGGTGCGGGCGTCGGGGCGACGTTCCCGCTCCGGGCTCTGGAGGAGCGGCTGCGCCGGGCCGTCGCTCAGGGCCGCCGCATCCACTTCCTGCCCCCTTACCGCGGCGAGACGAAGTTGCAGCTCTCGGCCCTGCTGGGCATCCGGCCCGAGCTGCTGCACGACTATAAGTCGGTCGACCTGATGCTGGCCGTGGCCGAGATGCGCGAACGCAAGAGCGACGAGGAGATCGAAGCCATGGAGCGCGCGTTCCTCCTCGGGAAGGCGATGCACAGGCTGGCCATGAAGATGTGCCGCCCGGGCGTCGTCGAACGCGAGATCGCCGGGGCCATCGAGGGCATCGCCAAGTCGCAGGGGCAGGGCGTTTCTTTCCCGTCGATCGTCTCGCAGCACGGCGAGACGCTGCACAACCTCCATGCCGACGGAGTGCTCGAGGAGGGCCGGCTGCTGCTCTGCGATGCGGGCGCCGAGAGCGTGGAGGGCTACTGCTCCGACCATACGCGCACCTATCCCGTGAGCGGACGCTTCACGGAGCGCCAGCGCGAAATCTACGACATCGTGCTCGCGGCCCACGATCGTGTGGCACGGATCGTGAAGCCCGGCATGATGTACCGCGAAGTGCACCGGGCCGCCTATCTGTGTCTGGCCGAAGGTCTGGTCGGCGCCGGGCTGCTGAAGGGTACGGCCGAAGATGCCGTGGCGGCGGGCGCCATGGAGCTCTTCATGCCTCACGGTCTGGGGCACGGCCTGGGCATGGACGTCCACGACTGCGAAGCGATGGGCGAGCGTTCGTTCGACTTCTCGTCGATCGCCGAGCGTGCCGCCGCGTCGGGCACCTGCATCTACCGGGCGGCCTGGAGGCTCCAACCCGGCACGGTGATGACCGACGAGCCGGGCATCTATTTCATCCCGGCTCTGATCGACAAGTGCCGCGCCGAAGGTCTCTATAAGGGCATCGTCGACTACGACGCCCTCGACGCCTACCGCGATTTCGGCGGCATCCGCATCGAGGACGACCTGCTGATCACCGCCGACGGCAACCGCATGCTGGGCGACGAACGGATTCCCGTTACGGCCGAAGAGCTGGAGGCCGTCGTGGGAAAGTAAGGAACGGTGAAAGGCGGGACGCGGGCCATGCCGGGCGCGGGCTCGTGCCGCCGCATCACCGCACCGCACCGCACCGCACCGCGCCGTCTTCGCCGGCCCGGCTGCGAACCCGAAACGACTTGCATATACCCGAAAAAAATACCGATACTATGACCTCCAAGACCAAATGGATCATCGGCTCGGCCGCGGTGCTCATCGCCCTGCTGCTCGTGGTGATCTTCTCGAAAAACATCTGGAACTGGTTCGAAAACGTGCTGGTCGATGTGCTGATCTATCTGATCGTCTTCGCGGCCGGATGGCTGCTGGGCTATTTCGGTCGCAAAAAGAAGCCGGCGGCCCGGTAGTTCGGCCCTCCGGTGACGCGGCGGCTCCGGATGCTCCGGCGGTCTCGACGATCCCGGCAGCCCCGGCGCCTCTGTCGTCCGGCCGTCTTGACAGTCCCGGCAGCTTCGACTGCTCCGACTGCTCCGACTGCTCCGACTGCCCCGACTGCCCCGACTGCTCCGACTGCTCCGACTGCTCCGACTGCTCCGACCGTCTCGGCAGCCCCGATTGTCCCGGCGCCTCTGC
>USCH01000019.1 GCA_900553175.1 uncultured Alistipes sp.
GCCAGATTTCAACATCGAAAAATCAAAACAAACAAGCATCCGAAATATGAGCCATGCAAAACTGACCCCCGACTACCTGTTCGAGGTGAGCTGGGAAGTCTGCAACAAAGTAGGCGGCATCCACACCGTCGTAGCGACCAAAGCGCAAACCGCCCTCCGCAAATTCGGAGACCGCTACCTGCTTCTCGGTCCCGATCTTTCGCACGAAGGGGTGAACCCCGAATTCGAAGAGGACCTCAACCTTCTGAAAAACTGGCGTCAGAGCGTCTACGGCATGGGCGTGCGCATCCGCGTGGGCCGCTGGAAGATCAAGGGAGAGCCGATCGCCGTGCTGATCGACTTCACGTCGCTCTTCCCGCGCAAGGACGAAATCCTGAAAAAGCTCTGGGAGGACTACCACGTCGACTCGATCTCGGGCCAGTGGGACTACATCGAACCCGTTCTGTTCGGCTATGCCGCCGGCATGGTCATCGCCTCCTACGTCGACACGTTCTGCACGGCCACCGAGAAGGTCGCCGCCCACTTCCACGAATGGATGACGGCCGCCGGAGGTCTCTACCTGCGCCGCAACGCGCCCTATGTGGCCACGCTCTTCACCACCCACGCCACCGTCATGGGGCGCTGCATCGCCGGCAACCGGCTGCCGCTCTACAACGATCTGCCGAAATTCAACGCCGACGAACTGGCCCGCCAGTTCAACGTCACGGCCAAACACTCGATCGAGAAGATGGCCGCCACCTACCACGACGCATTCCTCACCGTGAGCGACATCACGGCCAACGAATGCAAATACCTGCTCGGCCGCGAACCCGACGGCGTGACGCCCAACGGCTTCGAGGACGACTTCGTATGGCAGGGCGCCGAATACGACGCCAAGCGCGCCGACGCGCGACGCGCGATGATCGCCGTGGCCGAAGCCTGTCTGGGGCACCGCTACGAGAAGGAGCCCCTCATCGTGGGCATCAGCGGCCGCTACGAGTTCCGCAACAAGGGCATCGACGTCTTCATCGCTTCGCTCAAGAAGCTCGCCGCATCGGACAAGCTCGGCCGCGAAGTGCTGGCCTACATCACCGTGCCGGCCGCCAACCGCGGAGCGCGCCGCGACCTTCAGGAGCACCTCGCCGACCCTGCGAAACCCGTCGACGCCCGGGAGTATCCCTACACGACCCACTACCTCGAAAACCGTGCGGACGATCCCATCGTCCGCGCCCTGGCGGATTCGGCGCTCACGGCTCCGGAATCGAAGGTGAGGGTCATCTTCGTGCCGAGCTACCTGAACGGCAACGACGGCATCTTCGACAAACCCTACTACGAGCTGCTGGCGGGCATGGACCTCACGGTCTTCCCGTCGTATTACGAGCCGTGGGGCTACACGCCGCTCGAATCGGTCGCCTTCTCGGTGCCGACCGTCACCACCACGCTGGCCGGCTTCGGGCTCTGGGTGAACAAGCAGCCCGAACACGAGGGCGTGGAGGTGATCCGCCGCGACGACTACAACGACGGCGAGGTCGAGGAGCGCATCGCCGACGCCGTCGTCCGCTTCAGCCGCCTCGACGACGAGCAGGCGGCGCAGCTGCGCCGCTCGGCCCGCGAGATTTCGAAAACGGCGCTCTGGGAACACCTCTACGCCGCCTACGAACAGGCCTATTCCGAAGCGGTCGAGAGCTCCGTCGTCAGGACCAACCGCGCCGTGCTGGACGACGGCGGCGCCCGCAACGAACAGATCAACTTCGTGCGCCAGCAGCTCTTCGTCGAAAAGCCCAACTGGAGCCGCATGATGGTCGACAAGACCCTGCCCGAGCGGCTGCACGCCCTCGAGAAGCTCTCGCGCAACCTGTGGTGGTGCTGGAATCCCGGCGCCCGCGACCTGTTCGAGAACATCGACCCGACGCTGTGGATGGAGTGCGACCGCAACCCCATCGCCTTCCTCGACAAGCTGCCCGTGGAGCGCATCCGCGAGCTGGAGCGCGACAGCGCCTTCCTCGCGCAGCTCGACGCCGTATACACGCAGTTCTGCGACTACATGAACGAGAAGCCCGATCCCAAGAGCACGTCGATCTCCTACTTCTCGATGGAGTACGGCCTGCACTCGTCGCTGAAGATCTATTCGGGCGGTCTGGGCATCCTGGCCGGCGACTACCTCAAGGAGGCGTCGGACCGCAACGTGCCGATGGCGGCCGTGGGGCTTCTGTACCGTTACGGCTACTTCACCCAGCGGCTCTCGGCCCAGGGTGCGCAGGAGGCGACCTACGAGGCGCAGAACTTCTTCAAGCTGCCCATCTCGCCCGTGCGCGACGAGGCGGGCAACTGGCTGACGGTGACCATCGCATTCCCGGGCCGCACGCTCCACGCCCGCGTCTGGAAATGCCAGGTGGGCCGCACCGACCTCTACCTTTTGGACACCGACATCGAGGACAACCTCGAAGAGGACCGTCAGATCACCCACTACCTCTACGGCGGCGACTGGGAGAACCGGCTCAAGCAGGAGATCCTGCTGGGCATCGGCGGCATCCGCGCCCTGCGCAAGCTGGGCATCAAGCACGAGGTGTTCCACTGCAACGAGGGCCACGCCGCCTTCATCGGCATCGAACGCATCCGCGAGCTGGTCAACCACCGGAAGCTCTCCTTCTCCGAGGCGCTGGAGGTGATCCGATCGTCGTCGCTCTTCACGACCCACACCCCCGTGCCGGCCGGTCACGACGCCTTCCCCGAGCAGATGATCCGCCAGTACATGTCGCACTACCCCGACGTGCTGGGCATCACCTGGGAGCAGTACATCAATCTGGGCAAGACCAACCCCAACGACCCGAACGAGAAGTTCTCGATGTCGGTGCTGGCCTGCAACCTCTCGCAGGAGGTCAACGGCGTGTCGTGGCTCCACGGCGAGGTGTCGAAGGACATCCTCGGCAACATGTGGCCCGGATACTTCAAGAACGAGCTGCACATCGGCTACGTGACCAACGGCGTGCACTTCCCCACATGGATCGCCACGTCGCTGCGCCGCCTCTACGCCCGCTACTTCGCCGACGGATTCGAGGGCCACACCTACGACATCCCGGCCTGGCAGAAGGTGCACGACATTCCCGACGAGGAGCTGTGGAACGAGCGCATGAACCTCAAGAACAAGCTCATCCGACACATCCGCCGCCGGTACAGCGACCCCTCGCAGGTGCGTCTCGACTCGCCGCGCCAGATGATCCAGATCATCGAGGGCATCAAGCCCGACGTGCTGACCATCGGCTTCGCGCGCCGCTTCGCCACCTACAAGCGCGCCTACCTGCTCTTCACGAACCTCGACCGTCTGGCGGCCATCGTCAACAACAAGGAGCGCCCCGTGCAGTTCATCTTCGCGGGCAAGGCCCACCCCAACGACAAGCCGGGGCAGGACCTCATCAAACGCATCGTCGAGGTGGCAGCCATGCCGCAGTTCGTGGGCAAGATCCTCTTCCTGCAAAACTACGACATGGAACTGGCGCGCCGCATGGTGCAGGGCGTCGACGTATGGCTCAACACCCCCACGCGGCCCTTAGAGGCTTCGGGCACGTCGGGCGAGAAGTGCGTGATGAACGGCGTGATGCAGTTCTCGGTGCTCGACGGCTGGTGGGTCGAGGGCTACAAGGAGGGCGCCGGATGGATGCTTCCCATGGAACGCACCTTCGCCGACCAGCACTACCAGGACGAGCTCGACGCCGAGATGATCTACAACACCATCGAGGAGCAGATCGCACCCCTCTACTACAAGCGCGAGAAGGACGGCATCCCCCACGAGTGGGTGGGCTCGGTGAAGCGCTGCGTGGCCGACATCGCCTCGAACTTCACCACCAACCGCATGCTCATCGACTACGAGGAGCGCTTCTACGACAAGCTGGCCGCCCGCAAGCGGCTCATGATCGCCGACGGCTACCGCATGGCCCGCGAAATCGCCGCCTGGAAGCGCAAGGTCTCGGCCGCCTGGGATCAGGTGCGCGTGGTGAATGTCGAACGCGTGCAGATCGACAAGGAGGAGGTCTTCGTGGGCGAAAGCTACCGTTTCGGCGTGACGCTCGACATCGCCAGCCTCAAACCCGAGGACATCGGCGTCGAGATGGTGATCGCCCGCCAGATCGTGGGCGGCGAGAGCGTCAACGTGAAGCGCACGATCCAGCTGGAGCGCACGAAGGTCGAAGGCAAGACCGTCACCTACGCCGTGGACTACACCCCCGATGCGACCGGCACGTTCGACGTGGCGCTGCGCATCTATCCGCACAACGACTCGCTGCCCCACCGCATGGACTTCGCCCTGGTGAAGTGGGCCTGAGGCCGCCTGCGGATCGAAAAACGTTTTTTCGGTGCCGAACGGAACTTTTTTCCGATTTTTTCGGTATCTTTACTAAAACGAAACGTATTTTATTGATAGATAAGAGATGTCAGCACTAACCTTCGACAAAAGCGAACTGGGCAACCTGGAGTATTCGCTCCAGCGCGAGATGCTCTCGACGGACCGCATCGGCGGTTATATGAGCACGACGATCGTCTGCTGCAACACGCGCCGCTACCACGGGCTGATCGTCGCTCCGATCGACCGGAGCGACCGCACCTACGTGCTCCTCTCGTCGCTCGACGAGACGGTCATCCAGCACGACCAGTCGTTCAACCTGGCCCTGCACCGCTACCCGGGCACCTACGAACCGCGCGGACACAAATACATCACCGACTTCGAGTACACGCCCACCCCGACGATCACCTACCGCGTCGGCGGCGTGATCCTCCGCAAGGAGATGCTCTGGATTCACAAGCGCACGCAGCTGATGATCCGCTACACGCTCGTCGACGCGCACTCCGAAACCCGGCTGCGCCTGCGGCCTTTCCTGGCTTTCCGCGACAAACACGCCCTGACGAAGGCCAACATGCAGGCCGACGGGCACTCCTACGCAGCCGTGAACGGCGTGAAGTGCCGGCTCTACGATTCGTTCCCGTGGCTCTATCTGCAAACGAGCAAACCCGGGACGGAGTTCGTGCCGGCCCCCGACTGGTACTACGACTTCGAGTACCGTCAGGACATCGACCGCGGCTACGAAGGCCATGAGGACCTGATGACCACGGGCTATTTCGAAACCGAGCTCAAGAAGGGCGAGTCGATCATCTTCTCGGCCTCGCTCGACGAAATGGGCTCGACGAAGACCATCGAGGAGATGTTCGCCGCCTCGATCGCCCGCCGCACCCACAAGATCGACTTCATCAGCTGCCTGGAACACGCGGCGCGGCAGTTCGTCATCCGCCGTCCCGACAAGCGGACCGAAGTCATCTCGGGCTATCCGTGGCACGGCGTCTCGGGCCGTCAGACCTTCGTCGCCCTGCCCGGCATCACGCTTCCCCAGGGGCACAAGGAGGACTGCATCGACGCGCTGGACACCTGCGTAGATTCGATGCACGAGGGCATGTTCACGGGCTCGGCTTCGGCGGCCGTGGCGGCCGACGCCCCGCTGTGGTTCTTCTGGACCCTTCAGCAGCTCGAAGAGGAGATCGGCGGCAAGGCCGTCTGGGAGCGTTACGGCAAGGTCATGAAAGCGCTTCTGGAGAGCTACCGCCGCGGCATCGCGGGGCGCGTCGCGCTCCACGACAACGGGCTGCTGTGGGCCTCCTCCGACGAGCAGCCGCTCACGTGGATGAACACGGTGATCGACGGCAAGGCCGCCACCCCAAGAAACGGCTATCAGGTCGAGGTCAACGCCCTTTGGTACAACGCGGTGCGCTACGCGCTGCGTCTGGCCGGAGAGAACGGCGACCGGGAGTTCGCCGCCGCCTGGGAGAAGCTGCCCGAACGCACGGCCGCCTCGTTCAACGCCCTCTTCCCGCTCAGGGAGGGCTATCTGGCCGACTTCGTGGGACCCGAAGGCCCCGACCGCTCGATCCGGCCCAACATGATCATCGCCTGCGGACTGCCCTACAAGATGCCCGACATCGAGATGCAGTGCGACGTGCTCCGCACGGTGCGCCAGCACCTGCTCACGCCCAAGGGGCTGCGCACGCTCTCGCCCCGCAACCCGCTCTACCGGGGTTCGCAGGAGGGCACTCCGGCCGAACGCGACTTCGCGGGCAAGAACGGTTCGGTGTGGCCCTGGCTGCTGGAGTTCTACGTCCGGGCCTGCTTCGATCTGGACGGCGATGCGTTCCTGCGCGAAGCCGAAAGCATCCTCGCCGCCTTCGCGGACGAAATCCAGGTCTACGGCATCGGATCGATCGCCGAACTCTACGACGCCGATCCCCCCTACGCGCCCCGCGGCGCCATTTCGCAGGCATGGAGCGTCGCATCCGTACTCGACATCCACCGCATGATCGAACGGCGCCGGCAGGGAGTGCAGGAGGCGGAAAAGAGCGGGCAGGCCGCCCGCAAAACGGCCCGGAGAGAGGAAAAGGCCGAAAAAAAGGCAGAGAAGACCGCAGCGAAAAAGACGAAGGCGGCCGCAAAACATAAAAAATAATTCATAAAGAGATACGATCATGCGTGTATTGATGTTCGGCTGGGAGTTCCCGCCCCATATCGCAGGCGGTCTGGGCACGGCGTGCTACGGCATGACGCGCGGTCTGGCCCGCAACGGCGTCGACGTCACGTTCGTCGTCCCGCACGCCTACGGCGACGAAGACCAGCGTTTCACCCACGTACTCAACGCCAGCGAGGTCGAGGCGATTTACGGTTCGACCCAAAGCGGAGCCGACGACATTCTGGACAAACTCTCGTTCATCCGGATCGACTCCAACATGGTGCCCTACATCTCGCCCGAGGAGTACGCCACCTACCACGAGCAGTTCGTCAGGACGGGCCGGACGACCTGGACGACGACCGACGCCTGGAAACAGCGCTACACCTTCTCGGGCAAGTACGGCGCCAACCTCATGGAGGAGGTGGCCCGCTACGCCGTGGTCGCCGCACAGGTGGCCAAGAACCTCGAAGGTCAGTTCGACGTGATCCACGCCCACGACTGGCTGACCTACTACGCCGGAATCGCCGCCAAACGCGTGTCGGGCAAACCGCTGGTCGTGCACATGCACGCCACCGAATACGACCGCACGGGCGAGCACGTCAACACGCAGGTCTACGCCATCGAGCAGGCGGGCATGCGGGCCGCCGACCGCGTGATGGCCGTCTCGAACCTCACGCGCAACATCGTCATCACGAAATACGGCATTCCGGCCGAACGGGTGGTGACGGTGCACAACGCCGTGCGCTTCGCCGAGAATTCGGGCGCGGCGCCCGAACGGGGCGTCAAGGACAAGATCGTGACCTTCCTGGGCCGCATCACCTACCAAAAAGGCCCCGACTACTTCGTGGAGGCCGCCGCCAAGGTGCTCAAGCGGGTGCCCGACGTGCGGTTCGTCATGGCCGGCTCGGGCGACATGATGAACCACGTGATCCGCCGCGTGGCCCGGCTGGGCATCGCCGACCGGTTCCACTTCACGGGCTTCCTGCGCGGCGAGGACGTGCACCGCATGTTCCAGCTCTCGGACGTCTACGTCATGCCGTCGGTCTCGGAACCGTTCGGCATCTCGCCGCTGGAGGCCATGCGCTCGAACGTGCCGGTCATCATCTCCAAGCAGAGCGGCGTGGCCGAGGTGCTCGACTATGCCGTGAAGGTCGACTACTGGGATGTCGACGCCCTGGCCGACGCCATCTACGGACTGATCCGCTACCCGGCCCTGGCGGGCATGTTCGCCTCGAAAGGACTGGAGGAGGTCACCAACCTCAAGTGGAACAACGCCGCCGCCAAAATCAAGGCCGTCTACGAAGAGGTCATCGCCGAGAACGAAAATCAACAAAAATAAAGACTCTATGAAAACCGTCTGTCTATACTTTCAGGTCCATCAGCCCTGGCGACTGAAGAAATACCGCTTCTTCAACATGGGCATCGACCACAACTACCTGGACGACATGCAGAACCGCTCGATCATGCAGAAAGTGGCCCGCCAGTGCTACCTGCCGATGAACGCGCTGCTGCTCAAGCTCATCCGGGAGAACGAGGGACGCTTCCGCTGCTCGTTCTCGATCACGGGCATCGCCATCGAACAGATGCGCGCCTATGCTCCCGAAGTGCTCGACTCGTTCAAGGAGCTGGCCGCCACGGGCTGCGTGGAGTTTCTCGGCGAAACCTACTCCCATTCGCTCGCCTCGCTCGCCTCGAAAGAGGACTTCACCGAGCAGGTGAAGCTCCACACCGCACTGATGAAGAAGGAGTTCGGCGTCAAGCCCACGGCGTTCCGCAACACCGAGCTGATCTATTCGGACCAGATCGGCGCCATGGTCGCCGAAATGGGCTTCCGCACGATGCTCGCCGAGGGCGCCAAACACGTGCTGGGATGGAAATCGCCCAACTACGTCTACGCCAACGCCATCGACCAGAAGCTGCGGCTGCTGCTGCGCAACTACAAGCTCTCGGACGATCTGGCGTTCCGGTTCTCGAACCGCGGCTGGGACCAGTGGCCGCTCACGGCGGACAAATACGCCTCGTGGCTCGCTTCGGAGCAGACGCCCGGCGAAGTGATCAACCTCTTCATGGACTACGAAACCTTCGGCGAACACCAGACCGCCGACACGGGAATCTTCGAATTCATGAAGGGACTGCCCCGGGCCATCCTCTCGCGGAAAGAGGGTCTGGAGTTCGCCACCGTGAGCGAAACGGCGCGGAGACACCAGCCCGTGGCCGTGCTCCACTGCCCGCACACGATGTCGTGGGCCGACGAGGAGCGCGACGTGACAGCCTGGCTGGGCAACGAGTTGCAGAACGAGGCTTTCTCGAAACTCTACGCCCAGAAAGAGAAGGTCGCACGTCTGCACAATGCCGACTTCGACTACGTGTGGAACTTCATGCAGACCTCCGACCACTTCTACTACATGGCCACCAAATGGCTCTCGGACGGCGACGTGCACTCCTATTTCAACCCCTACGATTCGGCCTACGACGCCTTCATCAACTACATGAACGTCCTCTCGGACTTCATCGTCGAGCTCGACAAGGCGCTGGAGGCCAAGGGTGCCAAAGCCAAAGGGGCGCGGGCGGTCAGGACGAAGTGACCGCCGACTGCGCCGAAACGAAAGGCGGCCGGAGTTCCGGCCGCCTTTTTCTCGCAGGGGTGCCGCCGCAGCGGATTCATTCCGGCTGCGGCGCCGGGGCTATCCCCGGCGCTTGTACCGCGAGGGCGAGGTTCCGGTGTGCTGCTTGAAGTATTTGCCGAAAAACGACTGGGTGGAGAAATTGAGGTGGTAGGCGATCTCCTGAATGCTCATGCCCGAGTATTTCAACAGCGCCTTGGCCTCGAGGATCACCGATTCGTCGATCCACCGGGCCGCGGTCTTGCCGCTGACCTCCTTGACCACCGACGAGAGGTATTTGGGCGTGATGTCGAGCTTCTGGGCGTAGAAGCTCACGTTGCGTTCGCGTTTGTTGTACTGTTGCAGCAGCGACATGAACTCGTTGAAGAGCACCTCGCAGCGCCCCTGCTTCATCTCGCCGGGCTGCTCGCGCTGGTTGATCTCGGTGATGATGTAGAACGCCGTGGTGAAGAGCGTGCGGATGATTTCGTGCCGGTAACGCTCCTTGTCGCTGCGCAGCATGGTCTTGATGAGCTGGAACAGCTGGCGGATCTCCTCCACGTCGCGGGGCGAAACCTGCAGCACGGGCGCCTTGCCGAAACGCATGTAGACGGGCAGCGAAGTCGACAGGTCGATCTGTATCTCGTTGACGAACGATTTGGAGAATGCCAGCACGTAGGCCGCGGCGTTGGCCGAACACTTGACCGTGCGGATGATGCTGTCGGCATTGAAGAAGACGATCGAGTTGGGCCGGACCTGATAGTTCTGCATGTCGATCGAGACGGTCGCCTCGCCCGACATCATGATGACGGCCGAGAAGCCGTCGATCGAGACGGGATACTGGGCCGTCGTGTTGCGGTCGGCATCGAGCGTCGTGATGACCAGATCGTCGGAGAGGTAGAACACGTCGTCCATCTCCCTCTTGATGCGGGAAATCGAGACCTTGCGCAGGTTCTCCCGCCCGCTTTCCCGATTCGTTTTCTCCGTTTTCATCCGTTCAGCCATAAAATTCGTCCGTTTACTTTACACCGCAAAAATAACAAAAATCGGCCGATCCGCATGCTGCCGCGGCTCCGAAAATCGCATCATGCGCGGGGCGCGACCACGCGCAGCGCTCCCGCCAGGCACTCGACATGCAGCGGGAAGCGGGCGCCGGGCTGCCCGTCGACATCGGTGGGCACCCCGTTCGCCGAACGTATTTCGAGCCGCCGGACCCGCATCTGACGGATGATCTTCGGATTTCCGCCCAGCAGATACCGACCCACGGCCGCAGCCGAGCGGAGGAGGCTGCGTTTTTCGAGCATCACGCAGTCGAACAGCCCGTCGCGCACCGAAGCGCGGCGCGCAAGATGGAATCCGCCGGCCGTGGCTCCGTTGAACACCAGCACAATGAGCGAATCGAGGTCGAAAGCCTCGCCGTCGGCCACCACCTCGAGCGGCACGGCATGCATCGACCGGAACTCCTTCACGCCCTCGACGATGTAGGCCAGACGGCCGATGCGGTGCTTGCTGCGGTCGGAGGTGTGCTGCGAAGTGGTCGTGAAGAGGCCGAACGAGAGCACATTGATGAAATACAGATCGTTGACGCGCCCGCAGTCGACCCGTTCGACGACGCCTCCGGCAATCTGCCGGGCGGCCTCCAGCGGATCGGACGACATGCCGAGCGCCCCGGCGAAATCGTTGGCCGTGCCCGAGGGGATGATGCCCAGCGGGATGTCGAGCGACCTGCGCTTCATGCAGTTGAGCACGAAGTTGACCGTTCCGTCGCCGCCGGCCACGACCATGAGGTCGATCCCCTCGCGGCCGTCGAAGGGATCGGCGCCGAAATCGACGGCGCAGGCCTCGACCGCATATCCTCCCTCGCGCAGGAGGGCGCACACCGCTTCGACGCAGTGCACGGCACGCCCCCGGCCCGAGTTCGCGTTATAGAGAAAAACCGCGCTTTTCATCGGAATTCATGGCAAAATCAGCTCCTGCATGGCAGGCGACACATACTCTTCGTACTCCCCGTCGCGCTCCCCGGCGAGGATGAAATAGACCTTCGCGCCGGGCATCCGGCCGGCCGCGGCCAGCGCCTCGTCGGCCCCCAGGGCCAGGAACATCGTCCCCAGGGCATCGGCCTCGGCGCAGGTGGGCGCCGCGACGGTCACGGACAACAGCCGCGACAGCACGCTGCGGCCCGTGCGCGGATCGATCGTGTGGGCCACCTTGCGGCCCGCGGCGTCGAGGTAGTAGCGGCGGTAGTTGCCCGAGGTGGCCAGCGCCCCGTCGGTCAGGCTCACCCGCCGCTGGATGAAGTCGCCGTCGGTCATGTTGCCGTCGAACGGAGTCTCGACCCCGATCCTCCACGGCTCGCCCCGGCGGTTGACGCCCCGGCAGCGGACCTCGCCGCCGATGTCGACCAGATAGTTCTCCGCTCCGCGGCCCTCGACCAGCGCGGCGAGCAAATCGACCGTGTAGCCTTTGGCCACGGAGTTGAAGTCGAGCTGCACGCGCGGGTCGCTCTTCACGAGTCGCCCGTTTTCGATGCGCACCTTCTCCCGACCCACGAACCCGAGGATCGAATCGATGTTCGGCTCGGCGACCGCTTCGCGGCCCGCGAATCCCCACGCCTCGACCAGCGGTTTGACCGTCACGTCGTAGCGGCCGCCGCTCAGGGCGCCCACGCTGTCGGCCAGATGCAGGTTGAAGGCGATGTGGCGGTCGACCGAATCGGTCTCGTTGCGGTTCAGACGGCTCAACAGCGACCCTTCGTCGAAGATCGACATCGACGCCTTGGCTTCGCGGTCGAGTTCCATGACGGCGGCGTAAAGCTCCCGGGCCGAGGTGCCCTTCACATCGGCCACCACGCGCAGCGACGTGCCGAGCATCGTCCCCTCGACGGTCGTGTAGCGCCGCTCCGGGGCGCATGCCGCCGCCAGCACGAACAGAGCCGCCGCCGCAACGATCGCATACCTTTTCAGCATAAAATTCGTTCGTTTGTCCTGCAAAAATACGATTTTCTCGGAAGATATGTCGTTTTTCATCGGGAATAGGGAATAATTCTTCATTTTTAATTTTTAATTCTCAATTTATTCGTACCTTTGCCAAACGCTCTGGCGTTATTCACGGTAAGGGGAATGCGTCGTAGAGTGGAACTTAAATAATCTTTCAAGCAATGGCTTATTTAACAGCTGAGAAAAAGCAAGAGCTTTTCGGCCAGTACGGCAAGTCCAACACGGATACCGGCTCCCCCGAGAGTCAGATCGCCCTGTTCTCGTACCGTATCAGCCACCTTACTGAGCACCTCAAGAGCAACAAGCACGACTTCGGCACCCAGCGCGCCCTGCTGCGCCTGGTCGGCAAGCGTCGCCAGCTGCTGGAGTACCTCAAGGAGGTCGACATCGAGCGCTACCGCGCCATCATCAAGACGCTCAACCTCCGCAAGTAGTCCGCGAGGCAGAAATGAGGGCAATTCCCGCAGGGGGTTGCCTTCATTTTCTTGAAGCAAACAAACGAAACATCACAGGATAAATTTTATGGAAGAACAGAAGCTGTACAACGCAGTCCGCAAGATCATCACCCTGGCCGACGGACGCCAGATCGAGATCGAGACGGGCAAACTGGCCAAGCAGGCCGACGGCTCGGTGGTCGTCAAGATGGGCGACACGATGCTGCTCGGCACCGTCGTCGCGGCCAAAGACGCCAAACCCGACACCGACTTCATGCCCCTGCAAGTCGAATACAAAGAGAAATACGCCGCCGCAGGCCGCTACCCGGGCGGCTTCATGAAGCGCGAAGGCAAGGCCAACGACGCCGAAGTGCTCACGGCCCGTCTGATCGACCGTGCGCTGCGCCCGCTCTTCCCGTCGGACTACCACGCCGAAGTTTACGTCACCGTGAACCTCATCTCGGCCGACAAGGACACGCAGCCCGACGCACTGGCCGGGCTGGCCGCCTCGGCCGCCCTGGCCGTCTCGGACATTCCGTTCGGCGGCCCGATTTCGGAGGTGCGCGTCGTGCGCAAGAACGGCGAGTACGCCATCAACCCCGGGTTCTCGGAGATGGCCGAATGCGACCTCGACATCATGGTCGGCGGTACGATCGACAACATCCTCATGGTCGAGGGCGAAATGAAGGAGGTCTCCGAAGAGGTCATGCTGGGCGCCATCAAGTTCGCCCACGAGGAGATCAAGAAGCACTGCGCCGTGCAGATCGAGCTGTCGAAGGAACTGGGCAAGGACGTCAAGCGCACCTACTGCCACGAGGTCAACGACGAGGAGCTGCGCCAGACGATCATCCGCGAGCTCTACGACAAGGCCTACGCCATCGCCACGAGCGGCACGATGAAGCACGAGCGCAGCGACATGTTCGACGCGCTGGAGGCCGAGTTCGCCTCGCGCTACACCGAGGAGGAGCTCGTCGAAAAGGCTCCGCTCATCCACAAGTATTTCCACGACGACGTGCAGAAGATGGCCATGCGCAACATGATCCTCGACGAGGGCAAGCGCCTCGACGGCCGCCGCACCGACGAAATCCGCCCCATCTGGTGCGAGGTGGGCTACCTGCCCGCCGCCCACGGTTCGGCGATCTTCACCCGCGGCGAAACGCAGTCGCTCACGACCGTCACGCTCGGCACGAAACTCGATGAGAAGGTCAAGGACGAGGTGCTCGTGCAGGGCACCGAGCAGTTCGTGCTGCACTACAACTTCCCGCCCTTCTCGACGGGCGAGGCCAAGGCCGCGCGCGGCCTGAGCCGCCGCGAAATCGGCCACGGCCACCTCGCATGGCGCGCCCTGAAGCCGATGATCCCGCTGGGCGAGGAGAATCCCTATGCCGTGCGCGTGGTGTCGGACATCCTCGAATCGAACGGTTCGTCGTCGATGGCCACCGTCTGCGCCGGCACGCTGGCGCTGATGGATGCCGGCGTGAAGCTCAAGAAGCCCGTGTCGGGCATCGCCATGGGCCTGATCTCCGACTCAAAGACGGGCAAGTGGGCCGTGCTGTCGGACATCCTGGGCGATGAAGACCACCTGGGCGACATGGACTTCAAGGTGACCGGTACGCGCGACGGAATCACCGCCACGCAGATGGACATCAAGGTCGACGGCCTCTCCTACGAGGTGCTGGCCGCCGCGCTGGAGCAGGCGCGCAAGGGCCGCATGCACATCCTGGGCAAGCTCACCGAGTGCATCGCCGAGCCGCGCGCCGACTACCGTCCCTTCGTGCCGCGCATCGTGCAGATCACCATCCCGCAGGATATGATCGGCGCCGTGATCGGCCCGGGCGGCAAGGTGATCCAGGACATCCAGAAGACCACCGGCACGACCATCACCATCACCGAGGACGACAACAAGGGCTACGTCGACATCTTCGGCGTGGACAAGGCCGCTTTGGACGGTGCGCTGGCCCGCATCAAGGCGATCGTCGCCGTGCCCGAGGTGGGAGAGACCTACCACGGCAAGATCCGTTCGATCGTGGCTTTCGGCGCCTTCGTCGAGATCATGCCCGGCAAGGATGCCCTGCTCCACATCTCGGAGATCGACTACAAGCGCTTCGAAACGATGGAGGAGACCGGCCTGAAGGAGGGCGACGAAATCGATGTGAAGCTCATCGGCGTCGACCCCAAGACCGGCAAGCTGAAACTTTCGCGCAAAGTGCTTCTGCCCAAGCCCGAAGGCTACGTGGAACGCGAGCGCCGTCCCCGTCCCGACCGCGGCGAGCGCCGCGACCGCGGAGAACGCCGCGAGCGCAAGGAGGAATAGAGGATTCCGTCCCGCGGAAATTCGAAAAAGTTTTTTAGCGGAAAAGCGTTCGAATTTATTGCACAATTAGCGGGAGTTTCCTATATTTGCGATGTTCGCTCCGTATGTCCGGCAGCCTCGGGCTGCCGGACCTGTACGGAACGGAACCGGGAGAGAAACAGCAAACACAAAATAAACACATTAATTTAATCGAATCATGAAAAACTTAATGAAATTGAGCGTTGTGCTCGTAGTCGCCTCGATGGCGCTGTCGAGCTGCAACTGTTTCAAGAAGATGGCCAAGAACCAGGATGAGGTCAACCTGACCGTCACCCCGGAAATCCTGACGCTGAACAACGGCGTGGTCGCTGCGGACATCAACGTCACGTTCCCCGAAGAGTATTTCAACAAGAAAGCCGTCGTCAAGGTCACCCCGGTGATCGTTTTCGAAGGCGGTGAAGTGGCCGGCACGACCAAATACATCCAGGGCTCGAAAGTCGACGACAACTACACGGTCATCGACAAGAAGAACGGCGGCAACTACACGCAGCACGTCGAGTTCCCCTACGATCCCCGCATGGACGAGTGCGCACTCCAGATCCGCGCCGAAATCAAGTGCCCGAAGGGCAAGTGCAAGGAGTTCACGCTCGTGAACCTCAACGACGGAGCGATCCCCACCAAGGAGCAGGCCGCCGTTCTGGCCGGCAACGACGAGGCTGCCAAGGCCGCTCTGGCCAAGGAGTTCGGCCTGACGGTCGCCTACGGTCTGAACACGCTCCAGAAGGACCTCAAGTACGGCGACCTGATGGATGCGATGGCCAACAACTACAAGAAAGTGACGACCGTCGTGGACAAGACCGATCTGCTCTACGCCATCAACTCGTCGGTAGTCACCAAGAAGAACGAGAAGAAGGCCGACCTGGGCGCTTTCAAGCAGAATGTCGACGAGCAGCTCCAGAACGACCGCGCCACGCAGAACATCGCCGTGAAGGGCTACGCTTCGCCCGACGGTCCGGAGAAATTCAACGACAAGCTCTCGAAAGCCCGCAGCGAATCGGGTAAGAAAGTGGTCGCCAAGCTGCTGAAGGATTCGGGTCTGGATGTCGACGCCGCAGCCTACGGCGAAGACTGGGACGGCTTCAAGGAGCTGGTCGAGAAGTCGGACATCAAGGACAAGAACCTCATTCTCCAGGTGCTGAGCCTCTACAACTCGCCCGCCGAGCGTGAAGCCCAGATCAAGAACATGTCGTCGGTATTCTCCGAGCTGAAGGAGGACATCCTCCCCGAGCTGCGCCGTTCGCAGATCGTCAACAGCACCGACATCCAGGGCAAGACCGACGCCGAGATCATGGCCGCTTTCCGCAACGGTGACGCGCTGAGCGTCGAGGAGTACCTCTACGCCGCAGAGATGCTGGCCGGCGGAGCCGAGGAGCAGGTAGCCATCCTGACCGCCGCTTCGAAGAAGTACAACGACGCCCGCGTCTACAACAACCTGGGCATCGCACAGACCAAGGCCGGCGACAAGGCTGCCGCCCTGAAGTCGTTCGAGAAGGCTGCCAAGATGGAGTCGTCGTCGGAGCTCAGCAAGAACCTGATGCTGGCCAACCTGGCCAACGGCAAGACCGATGAGGCCAAGAAGTACGCACAGGCCGCCGACGCCGAGGGCAAGGCCGCTCTGGCTGCCGCTCAGGGCGAGTACAAGGCTGCCGCCCAGGGTCTTTCGGGCTACAACGCCGCCATCGCCGACGTGATGAGCAACGACCTGGCCGCCGCCAAGAAAGCCATCGCCAAGGACAACTCGGCTGATGCCGACTACCTGCGCGCCGTGATCGCATGCAAGGAGGGCGATCTGAAGACCGCCGACGCCCAGCTCAAGAGCGCCGTGTCGAAGAACCCGGCTCTCGCACAGAAGGCTGCCAAGGACATCAACCTGAAGGCTCTGCGCAAATAATCCGCGACACGAATACGAAAAGAGCCTGGACCCGACGGTTCAGGCTCTTTTTTTGCACACGACCGAGAAATTTTCGGAAAGCGAATCCGGAAAACAAATTATTTTTCTAATTTTGTCGAAAACAGCAACTGACATGGAGTACGCCAATCATCTGAAAGAGTACGCCCCCGCCTGGAGTGCCGCGGAGGTCGACGGCGAAGTGGCCCGGCTGCGGGAAGCCGCCCGGCGCAACCACACGCCCGAAGTCTATAAATTCTGCTATTCAGCCATCGACCTGACGACCCTTTCGTGCAACGACTCCGTAACTTCGGTCACGGAGTTCGCCCGCAAGGCCGCGGAGTTCTACGACAAGTATCCCCACATTCCCAACGTGGCGTCGATCTGCATCTATCCGGCCTTCGTGGAGACCGTGGGCGTGGCCGTCGACGGCACCCCCATGCGCATCACGTCGGTCGGCGGCGGATTCCCCGCGGCGCAGACGTTCCTGGAGGTCAAGGCTCTCGAAGTGGCCATGGCCGTGGAAAACGGAGCCGACGAGGTGGACATCGTGCTCAACGTAGGCCGCATGCTGACGGGCGAATACGACGAAGCGGCCAACGAGGTGGAGACGATCCGTTCGGAGATGGATTCGGACATCGTGCTGAAAGTCATCATCGAGTCGGGAGCGCTCCAAACTCCCGATCTGATCCGCAAGGCGTCGCTGCTGTCGATGCTCGCAGGGGCCGACTTCATCAAGACCTCGACGGGCAAGATCAGCGTGGCCGCCACGCCCGAAGCCGCCGTGGTCATGTGCCAGGCCATCCGCGACTACTACGCCGCGACGGGCCGCAAGGTGGGTTTCAAGGCTGCCGGAGGAGTCCGCACGGCCGAAGATGCCGCGCTCTACTACACCATCGTCGAAGATATTCTGGGCCGCGAATGGCTGACGACCGACCTGTTCCGCATCGGAGCCTCCTCGGCCGCCAACAACATTCTTTCGGCCATCGAGGGCCGGGAGGTCAAATACTATTGATCGTCTCGGGCGCGGCACGGAGCCGCGATGTCGCCAGAGCGCAAAAAGTCAGGGAACCCGATCGGGTTCCCTGACTTTTTCACGAATCCGGCCGGCCGGGTCAGAACGAGACGCCGAGCCGCACGCCGAAGTTGTTGAGGTTGTCGACCGAATAGGTCAACACGCGCGCCTGGTTGGTGGCATAGCTGTAATAAACGGCCAGATGGATGCCGAAACGGTACTCCGGACGCGGGAAGATGCTGATGCCCAGCTCGGGGGAGAGGTAGAACCCCCAGGAGTCCTCGTACTGCTTGATGATGTAGTAATAGGTCGACATCTCCGAATAGCAGGCGCCCAGCTTCAGTCCCGCATAGGGCTGCACGACGCTGTCGGTGTAGCGCGAGAACACATAGCGCCCCGTGACACCGAACGGCAGCTGGAAGACCGCATGCTTCTGGTTGGTCGTCAGGGCGGTGCCTCCACCCAGATCGAGCGTTTGCCGGCCGATCTTCTCCAGATTCGTGTGGTAGGAGATGAAGGGGCCCACGGCCACCGACGGGATGATGTAGTATCCGCCTTCGAAGTTCATGCCCCACCCCGAGGCCTTGCCGGCCAGCGAGCTGCCCAGCGGGACGTTCATCTGCCAGTCGACGTTGATGTAGGAGTTGGGGAAGACCTGTGCGCCGGCGAATTCCGCACCGCACGACAGCAGGATTCCGAGAAGAGTGAACCGGAAATATTTCGATGTTTTCATGTTCGTTCGCATTTTTTGAGGGTTGGACTAACGGTGCAGGTAGGGCGACTGTTCGAACGCCTGGCCGACGGCGGCAAGCAGGCGCCGCTGGTCGAGCCGCGCGTCGGAGGTCAGCAGCCCGCCGATGAACGAGTTCCAGATGACCGGAATCTTTTTGTCGCTGGCGTCCTGCTCGTCGAGGTCGAGCATCTCCACCAGCAGCGATCCGGCCGTATAGCCGTAATAGACGCGGTAGGGATAGTACCACCCGGCCCAGTAGTCGCCCCAATAGCCCGGCGACCAGTAGTAGGGATAATACCACCACCAGTAGGGATAGTCGTTGCCGACGAAGTAGGTAGCGCGCTCGACATAGCTGAGCTGCATGCCCAGATCGGCCTGTTCCTTCTCCGAGGTGCGCGTATAGCCGCGGGAGGTGAGTTCGGAGACGATGGCTCCTATGATTTCGAGGGCCTTGTCGTCCTCCCAGTAGACGGCCTCCTTGTCGTCGCGGCCGATGATGAGGATGCGGTCGGGAATGAAGAAGCTCTGAAACCCGGCGAAATCGACCTTCGTATCATAGGCCGTGTAAACCAGATAATCGCGGTGCAGGTCCGAAGTCGACGGATCTTTCTGGCACGCACCGAAAACGGCGGCCGCAAGCGCGACCGCAAGGAGACGGATGGTTTTGACAGTCATGGTTGTCGGAATTTTGGTTCACCCCGTCGGTTCCAAATTCCGTTCCGCAGCCCGGCGGCGGAGGCCGAAAATCCGTACGGATCATAAAAAAGCGGTTTCGGGACACCGCAAAAAAAGACACGCCCCTGCGGGACGTGCCGATGCCGCATCCGGAACCCGCAGGCTACCGGTAGCGATGCGAAATCAGGGTCATGAACTCCTCGCGCGTACGGTGATCGGAGAGGAAGATGCCCGTGAAAGCCGATGTGGTCGTCGCCGAACCCTGCTTTTCGACTCCGCGCATCTGCATGCACATGTGGCTCGCCTCGATCACCACGGCCACACCCATCGGATCGAGCGCCTCCTGGATGCAGTCGCGGATCTGCACCGTCAGACGCTCCTGCACCTGCAAGCGCCGGGCGAAACACTCCACCACACGGGCTATTTTCGACAGTCCCGTGATGCGTCCGTTGGGGATGTAGGCCACGTGGGCTTTCCCGTAGAAGGGCAGCATGTGGTGCTCGCACAGCGAATAGAGCTCGATGTCCTTGACCAGAACCATCTGCTTGTACTCCTCGCGGAACATGGCCGAACGCAGGATTTCGAGCGGATTCTCGTCGTAGCCCCGGGTCAGAAACGCCATGGCCTTGGCCACCCGCTCGGGGGTCTTGCCGAGCCCCTCGCGTTCGGGATTCTCGCCCAGGAGGCGAAGGATTTCGCTATAATGGTTCTTGAGCGCAGCGATCGCCGCAGCGTCGAAACGCTCCTCCTTCTCGTAATTTTTCGTTTCCATAGTCGCCAATTTCCGGTCCGAATCGCTTCGGCCGGCGCAAAGGTACCTCATTTATTCGTCGCATGCAAATAGGCCGCGAGTTCGCGCACGGCCCGTCCGCGGTGGGAGAGGGCGTTCTTGCGGCCGGCCTCCATTTCGGCGAAGGTCTCGTCGCAGCCGTCGGGCACGAAAAGCGGATCGTAGCCGAACCCCCCGGCACCCCGCTCCTCCCCGATGATCCGTCCCCGGACGATCCCTTCGAAGAGATGCTCCTCCCCCGCGAGAATCAGGCAGATGACCGTGCGGAAGCGGGCCCGGCGATCCGTCACTCCCTCCAGATTCTTCAACAGCAGGCGGTTGTTGGCGGCGAAATCGTGGCCGTCGGTGGCATAGCGGGCCGAATGCACCCCCGGAGCGCCGCCCAGCGCCTCGACCTCCAGCCCCGTGTCGTCGGCGAAACAGTCGCGGCCGGTGCGTTCGTAGAGGTAACGGGCCTTTTGGCGGGCATTGCCCTCGAGCGTGGGCTGCGTTTCGGGAATCTCCTCCCCGACGCCGCAGTCGCGGGGCGTCATCAGACGGAATCCGCCGCCCAGCACGGCACTCACCTCCGCGAGTTTGTGGGCGTTATTCGTAGCAAAAATAAGATCCATATCGGGGCCAGATTTTGTGGTATCCGTTGTAATCGATCCGCACCTCGGCGGGCGAGAGAATGGAGGCCTCCGCCGTTTCGGATTTTCCGTCGGCGGTCGTCGTCAGACGCAGCGCTCCGCTGCCGAAGGCGCGTTCCAGCGGGCGGTACACGAGCGGCTGCGTCGTCTCGAAATCGATGTCGATGTCGGGTGCGCGGACCGATCCCCGCCCCTCCGCATGCAGATAGAGGCAATGAGTCGTCACGCCCGGAGCCGAAACCGTCGTTTCGAGGGTGGCTGCCACCCGGAACTCCCCGCCGAAGCCGTCTCCGGCCGCCGCTGCGGGCCAATGCAGCACGTAGCGGGAGTCTCCGGACTCCGGGGCGCACAGCCTCGGCGCATCGCCGGGGTCGGAATCGTCGCGCCCCGCGTAGCGGAACGTCCAGCAGGCGCCCGCTTCGGAGAGCGGACGCCCTCCGGTGTCGATCGCCAGCTCCCAGCGGTCGCAGATGATGCGGCAAAGGTTTCCTTCGCAGACAATCCGCTGCGTATAGAAGAAAAGGTCGTGGATCCGCTCCCGCTCCTCGTCGGTCTCCGCCTCCCAGTAGCGGATAAACGCGAAGACGGGCCATACGTCGTTCATGGCGCCGAGCAGCGGAGCCGCCGCATGGTCGTACAGATAATAACCCGGGCGCGTGGGTTCGAACTCCCCGCCCTGTTCGGTCACGCAACCCGCAGCGACCGCCGCCCAGAGGCAAAGCAGCAAGTGTCGTTTCATGGCCGTTCGTTTTTGGTGCAGAACCGATAGCCGATTCCCGCGATCAGCACCCCGTGGACGCCGGCGCCCAGTTCGGCGAATCCGAAAAGCCTGCGACCGACCGAAACGCCGATGTAGGTGCCCTGCACGGCCGCCCGCATCCGACAGCCGCTGCGCTCGTCGTCGCGGACCGCCGCGACGCCCAGTCCCAGGGCGGAATAGAGCCGGACCGAACGGCGGTCGATCCACGTGCCGCGGATCATGGGCATCACGGTGAGATGGTCGACGGCGTACCGGCCGATCGGAGCCCCGTTCAGATTGCTGTAGTCGCGGCGATAATCGCGCGCATAGGAGACGGTGGCGGAGAGATCGAACCGGCGGGAGAATCGATAGCCGTAGGAGAGCGTGTAGGCGCCCGTGGTGCGGACCGCTCCGCGGTACTGCTTCGTCGAAGCGAAATCGGGAGCGGTCCAGCATTCGTCCGTCTCGAAGTCGATATGAAGCGGGTAGGCTCCCGCCGAAAAGCGCACTTCGTGCCGCGAACGGCGCCAGTCGGCCGGCTCCCGGGCCGGAGCGGCGGCGGCGACAACCGTCAGCAAAAGGGTCAGCAGCAGGCGTTTCATCTTCCCGGAAAGGTTCAAAGAAGCGCCTCGCGGCGGGCCAGCCGCTCGTCGAGGTCGATTTTGTCGATAATCATCTTCACGATCGTGTCCATGTCCGACCCTTCGGAGTAGTCGGCCGGGCAGACATGATTCACGCGGTTGTCCTGAATGAGCGACGCCATTTCGCGGAGGGCGCTCCGCTGCTCGGGATTGTAGACGGCGATCGAATGGCCTCCGTAGTTCTTCACCAGACGCATGCAGGGGATGTCGGTCGTACCGTCGCCCACGTAGATCATCCGGCTGAACGGCACCGGACGGTCCTTCTCGGGAATGTAGCGGTTGACCTGCTTGGAGTCCGAGACCGACTCGACGCCCTTGTTGATCTTGAAGATGAACTGCGTCTTGTTGGTGTAGTTGACCGCCACGGCCGGCCAGTAGGCGATGCCGTCGACGTCGTAGAGGAACGAGCAGGCGTAGATCTTGCGGAATTCATGGGCGATCCCGGTGCCTTCGATGATCTCCTTGAGACCCGAAGAGTTGATGTAGTGGAGGATGCGGATGCCGCGTCCGGCGCCGTAGCGGTTGATCCGCCCGAACCATTCGCGCACGCCGGGGAACAGTTCGACCTTCCGTCCCGATTCCCGGAACGCTTCGCGGCGCAGCGAAAGCCCCTTCGAGCGGGCCGCCTGGATCATGCGGGCCATGTAGGTGAGCACCATGTCGGCATCCTGCTGCTCGGCCAGCGAGTTGGCTTCGGTCCAGAACTCCTTGTTGCTCTTGCCCACCGCAGGGATGAAGTCGTACTCCTGCATGTTGCCCGGGGCGAGCGTTCCGTCGAAATCGTAAATCAGGGCGATGGTGAAACGGGGATCGTTGTTCATGGCAGGGATAAATTTCGTCATTCAAATATACTCTTTTTTTCACTATCTTTGCAAGAAGCGCAAAAAAAACGATTCATATGGAATTTCAGGAGATCCTTGCCAAACGCCGCTCAATCCGCAAATTCGATCCGCAGCCCGTGGCGCAGAAGGTCGTGGAGCGGCTCCTCGCCGCCACGCTCTCGGCCCCGTCGTCGCGCAACAGCCGCTCGACGCGCCTGATGGTGATCGACGACCCCGAACTCATCGCCCGCATGGCGTCGATGCGCGACTACGGATCGGCCTTCATGAAAGGGGCCCCGCTGGTGATCGCGGTGCTGGGCGACACGGCGAAGACCGATCTCTGGCGCGTGAACGCCGCCATCTCGGCCACGATTCTGCAACTCGCCTGCGTCGACGAGGGGCTGGCCTCGTGCTGGGTCCACATCGACGGACGGCCCCGGTGCAAGGAGAACCCCGAAGCAGGGTCCGCCGCCGACTACCTGCGCGGCTTCCTGCCGCTGCCCGAAGGCTGCGAACCGCTCTGCGCCGTGGCGATCGGACATTCGGATTTCGTGCCGGCGCCGCTCCCGGCCAGCGACGACAGCGGGCGGGTGATCCGGCTGTGACGAAAGGGGGATGCGTTCCGACGCCTCCCCCTTTCCGTTCGGATTTCCCCGGATTACCGGGAAAGATATTCATCGCATCATCCGGAATCGGGCCGCGACGAAGTCCGATTTTTTTTGTTATATTTGCCCCGATGAGAGTAAGAACCCATAAAAAAACACGTACCATGAAAAGAATTCTGAATGTTCTGGTCGCACTCCCGCTTTTGTGGGGAGGGGTCGCATGCAGCGACAATAATACCGACGAAGAACCCTCTGTCGACAGCCAGACGGCCGTCTGCGCCATCGAAGCTCCGGCCGACGGAGCCGAAGTCGACGCTGCGGAGCCGCTGAAGATCAAGGGCAGCGGCTCGGTCGACAACGGATCGATCCGCACCGTGACCCTCACCGTCGACGGGCGGACGATCGAAGCGGTGACCGAAGTTCCGTTCGAATACGACTACACGATCGAAGCGGATCGTCCGGCCGGCGATCTGAAGATCGAACTGACCGTCGAGGGCGACCGCGGCGCCCGTGCCGCAAGCACGGTGAACGTGAAGGTCAAGGCCGCCGAACCCGAACCGTCGGCGATCTCCTGCACGCTGACGGCACCCGCCGACGGCGCCGAAGTCGACATGACGCAGCCGCTCACGATTTCGGGCGAGGTGCAAACCGAGAACTGCGCGGTGAAAAGCGTCGCGCTGACCGTCGACGGCGCTTCGATCGCCGAAGTCACGGAAATTCCGTTCGAATACACCCATACTTTCGCGGCCGACCGGGCCGAAGGCACGGCCAGAATCACCCTGACGGTCGAGAGCGACAAGGGCGGCAGCGACACGCAGGAGGTGACCGTAACGCTCAAACGTCCCGCACCCCAGCCCGACGACACCTTCACCGATCCGCGCGACGGCAAGACCTACAAGACCGCGACCATCGGCGACCAGGTATGGTTCGCCGAGAACCTGGCCTGGCTGCCCGAGGTGAACGACATCGACGAGCATTCATCGCACGAAGGCCTCGAAGGCAAGAAGTTCTACTACGTACTCTACTACAACGGCAACGACGTGGAGGCCGCCAAGGCGACGAAAGAGTACGCCAAGTACGGCGTGCTCTACAACTGGTATGCGGCCGTCGGCGAGGAGAACGCCGCAGGCGGCGACGCGACGGCCGTGCCGAGCGGCGTGCAGGGCGCCTGCCCCGACGGATGGCACCTGCCCAGCAAGGCCGAATGGGAGCGGATGGAGGCCTGCGTGGCGGCGCAGCTGCCCGACGTCGGCTACATGGGCCGCGACGACGACTGGAACGACGTCTGGTACGAGAACGGCCGCAACGTATGGAGCGCGCTCTCGCTCAACGAAGGATGGGGCGAAATCGACGAAACCTTCACGGACAAGTATCCCGACCTGAAGAACGGCGCCCGGAACCAGTTCGGATTCAACGCTGCGCCCTCGGGCCGGTACACCCCGAGCCGCTGGGACGACGTGCAGGATTTCGACACCGTGTTCAAGTTCAACGACGGCACCGTCTACTTCTGGACCACCCACATGGATTCGTACGGCGGCGGCTCGCTCAACCTGACCAACACCCAGTACGCCATCAACTACACCAAAGGCGGCTTCCAGGAGTCGTACGGCCAGTCGGTGCGCTGCGTAAAGGACTGACGGAGATATGAAACAATCGATATTCCTGCTCTTCGTCGGCCTTGCGCTGGCAGCCTGCAATTCGGACGGGCAGGAGGATGCCGCCGCGGAGCAGTCGATCAAATGCAGCATCACGGCACCCCGCGACGGAGCGGAAGTCTCCGTCGCGGAGCCGCTGGTCATCCTCGGCACGGCCCACACGCAGAACGGTTCGATCGTCCGCACCGAACTGCGTGTCGGCGGCACGACGATCGCGGAGGTGACCGCCGCTCCGTTCTCCTGTCAGTACACCTTTCCGGCCGACACGGAGGAGGGTGCGCTGAAGATCGAACTGACGGTCGAAGGCGACAGGGGCGCCCGGGCGACGGACGAGGTGACCGTGACGGTGGTGAAGCCCGCCGGCCCCTCCAAACCCCGGCCGACGCTTCCCGTCACAACCGGAACCATGACCGATGCGCGCGACGGCAACGTCTACGCGACCGTGACGCTCGGCGCACAGGAGTGGATGGCCGAGAACCTGCGCTGGATGCCTGCGCAGCACCGGAACCTCTCGCTCACCGAACCCCGCTACTACAACGTCTTCGACGAGGAGATCACCGAAGAGCTGGGCGCCGCCTACCTCGCGGTCTTCGGGGCCTACTACAACCGCCCGGCCGCCTTGCAGGGAGCCGAACCGCTTGCTCCGGGCGAAAAGCGCACGATCCGCGGCGCATGCCCCGAGGGGTGGCACCTGCCCGCACAGGAGGAGTGGGCCGCGCTGGCCCAATTCGTTCTCGATGCGGGTGCGGCGGCCATCGCCGCCGACGGCACGGCGGACCCGACGGCGCTCGCCAAAGCCCTGGCATCGGACAACAGCGACGAGGTGGCCCCCGAATGGATCATGCCCGACTTCATCGAAGGCGAGGAGCAGCCGACCTGGGTGGGCGTCAACCCGGAATTCAACAACGCCCTGCTGTTCAACGGCATCCCGACCGGATACCGCGCCTGCATGGAGACAGCCACCGAATTCCAGCCCATCTGGGACCACCTCTGTTACAGCGCCGGATGGTGGAGCGCCACGGCCGCCACGAAGATGGAACCCTACGAACGTTTCGGCGTTCCGGTCCGCATGTGGTCCGACCAGCAGCGTTTCGTGACCGAAGGATCGGAGTTCCGCGTGGATTGCGGCCTGCCCGTGCGCTGCGTGAAGGACTGAATGCTTCGGGGAAAATCCCCGGCACACATCACCCGAACGAAACCGCCCCTGTCCTGTACGGACAGGGGCGGTTCGCGTTCGTTTCCGGCACACCCGGCTCCCGGGCGCTGCCGCCGCAGAGACACGGACCGGCTGGCCGGCGAACGGATCGACATACGGGCCGACGGGCGGGCAGGCCGGGAGAGCCTCCGCCAGCCGTCCGGGGCCGTCAACGGTTCGTCACGGGCTTGATGTCCTTGATGCGCAGCTGCGTGGTGACCGTGCCGCGGTAGTGGTTCTCGACGATCTGGTAGCAGACGTCGATCGGACGGCCCGAGCGGACCCACTCGTAGTGCGTGGGCTGCTGGAAGGCGATCGACTGCATCTTGGTGTTGGGCTTCTGCCGCTGCATGAGGTCCATGCGCAGGTGCTCGCACTCCATGCCCACCAGCTTGGCATCGCCGTGGTTGCTCACGCCGTAGGTGGCGAAGACCGGCGCCGCATTGCCGGGCCCGAAGGGCTGGAAGCGGTTGAGGTGGTCGCGGAAGCGGGGCGTGATGTCCGAAAAGAGCAGCTCGCTGTCGATGTCGACCTGCGGAACGAGCATCTGCGGGTCGATGTGGCTCTCCACGAAGTCGTTGAAGCGGCGCGTGAACTCGGCCACGTTCTCGGGCTTCATCGTCAGACCTGCGGCATACATGTGGCCGCCGAAGTTCTCCAGCAGGTCGGAGCACGATTCGACGGCCTGGTAGAGGTCGAAGCCGGGGACCGAGCGGGCCGAGCCCGTGACGAAGCCGTTGCTCATCGTCAGCACGACGGTGGGCCGGTAGTAGGTTTCGATCAGACGCGAGGCGACGATGCCCACGATGCCCTTCATCCACTTGGGATTGTAGATGACGGTGCTCTTGCGGCTCTTGAGCTCGGGGTGGCTCTCGATGTAGCAATGAGCCTCCTGCGTGACCGACCGGTCGATCGACTTGCGGTCCTGGTTGTAGGAGTCGATCACGTTGCCGAACTCCGCGGCGACGCTCTCGTTGCCCTCGATCAGAAGCTCGACGGCCGCATGTCCGCCCGAAGGCGAGGCGTTCTCGTCGTTCTCGTCCATGCGCATGCGCCCGGCGGCGTTGATGCGCGGACCGATCTTGAAGACGATGTCGTCGATGGTGATGCTGTGCTTGTCCAGGCCGCATATCTTGATGATCGACAGCAGCCCCTTCGACGGCTCGCGGTTGAGGTTCTTCAGGCCGAAGTGGGCCAGAATGCGGTTCTCGTCGACCAGCGGCACGATGTCCGAAGCGATGCTGACGACCAGCAGGTCCAGCAGATCGAGAATCTGTTCGAACGGAATGCCGTTCTTCTGGGCATAGGCCTGCACGAGCTTGAATCCCACGCCGCAGCCCGACAACTCGTCGAACGGGTAGGAGCAGTCGACCCGCTTGGGGTCGAGGACAGCCACGGCACGGGGGATCTCCTCGGCCGGGAGGTGGTGGTCGCAGATGATGAAATCCACGCCTTTCTCTTTCGCATAGACGACCTTTTCCGTGGCTTTGATGCCGCAGTCGAGGGCAATGATAAGCCCCACGCCCTTACGGGCTGCGAGGTCGATACCTTTGATCGAAATACCGCCCGAAGAGGGAGAATATCGGTATACGGTCGAAGCCTATAACAGCTATATCGAAAAAGAGTCCGCAAGCCTTCCCGACGCCGTGAAGGGGCATTACGAGGCGCATCCCGAAATACTCACCATGCAGTATTTCCTCACCGAGGGCGGCACGGATTCCGCCGATTACGACAAGGCCGTTTATACGCTGAAAGCGATGATCAACAACACGCTCGATTCCGCGGAGGAAAGCTTCATCGACAAAGAGGACGAGGACGGCGATGCAAGTTCCGATACGCGGCCCACTCCCACGGGCGTCGGCGAAGAAACGGACGACTATTACGACGCCGATTACGATATTTACACAGGTTTTAACACGCCCGACAGCTGCGGCTCCTACGAAAGAAAGGACGGCTCCACGCAGACGACGAGAAAGCGCGCGTACAATACCTTCCTTTCCAATCTCTCCGCGAATAATCTGTTGATTAAGGGAGAGGACACCACCGATTTCACCAAGATAAACTACTATTATGTGGAGCTGGCGAGCCAATTGGAGCAAGCCCTCATCACGAAATACAGCGACGATTTGAACGACGAAGCGAATAAGGAGCTGACGCAGTCCTATGTGGAGGGAAAATACGCTTCCCTGCTCGCGTCGCAGCAAAATTCCTATTCGGAAGATCAGAGCGCTTTCGAAACGGCGATCGGCAGCGT
>USCH01000020.1 GCA_900553175.1 uncultured Alistipes sp.
AACGGAGTATTTTCGGGCGAGGATCGATTGCAATACATAATTGTATTTACCGAATAAAAGATTGCTTTTGCGGCGCATCGGGCGGAATTCCCGGCTGCCACAAAGGGCCGCAGCCTGCGAAATTTCTTTGTGTTTTTTTCCGTAAAAGTCCGGTCCCGCCGGATCGGTTCATGTACTTCCTTTACGAGGAAAGCACCGAATAGGTTGCGCCCGCACGGCCCGAGGGGCCGCAAATATCCCGGCAATAGGACACAAACAGCTCGATCGCGAGGCTGCCACCCGTATGGTCCGATGGCGTAATGGGGTGAATAAGAGCTTGATAGGAGTTTCCGGATCAAAAAACGACGGAACCGATCCGGTGTTGCCCGGATCGATTCCGTCCGTGAAGTTGCGTCACGTTTTCGGCTGAAGCCGAAATGTCGATATCAAAGATACGAAAATCTTTTCATTTGCAGAAAATGTCTTGTCATTTTTTTATCATATTTCTCAATATTTCATCGTCGGCCTTTTCGTGATGCTCGACGACCGACGAAAAAAGACAATCAAATATCCAATTACCGGCACCGCGGAGGGGCGGTTTCGGGGCGGATCGATTGCAGGCGCCGCCGCCGATAGCGACCGTCGTCTCGTCCCGGGGGAGGGCGTGCGGCCGGGCGGGCTGGCCGGAGACGGGCAAGTCAGAAACAGACTGGTCGGAGGCGGACTGGTCAGAGGCGGGCGGCGACCCAGCGGGTCAGTTCGACGAACTCGTCGACGGAGAGCTGTTCGGCGCGGCGCGAGAAGAACGGATGCTCGGCGCCTCCGAAGTCGCCGAATGCGGCGCGCAGCGAGTTGCGGATCATCTTGCGGCGCTGCCCGAACGAGGCTTTCACCACGCGGACGAAGAGCCGCTCGTCGCAGTCCAGGCATTGCGTATCGTTGCGCCGCAGCCGCACGACGGCGCTTTTGACCTTGGGCGGCGGATTGAAAACCTTTTCGCCCACGGTGAAGAGGTACTCGATGTCGTACCAGGCCTGCAACAGCACCGAGAGGATGCCGTACTCCTTCGAGCCGGGGCTTTCGGCCAGCCGCACGGCCACCTCCCGCTGGATCATGCCCACGCATTCGGGGATCAGGTCGCGGTGTTCGAGAATCTTGAAGAAGATCTGCGACGAGATGTTGTAGGGGAAATTGCCGATGATCCGCACTCCTCGGGGAAAGGCGGCGGCAAGGTCCATCTTCAGAAAGTCGCCCTCGATGAGCCGCGGGGCGAATTCGGGGTAGTGGACATGGAGGTAGGCGACGCTTTCGGGGTCGATTTCGGCCCCCCACAGCACGAGGTCGTCGCGGCGCAGCAGAAACTGCGTCAGCACGCCCATGCCGCAGCCCACCTCGAGCACGTCGGCAGGGGCTGCCGAGGCTGCGGAACCGGCCGGAGGGACCGGGCCGGAGGTCGGGTGTGCCTGAAGAACCGGACCGGAAGTGTCGGAACGGTCGGGGGCCGAGCCTGCGGCAGGCACGACGGAGAGTGCGTCGCAGATTTTGCGTGCGATATTGAGGTCGACCAGGAAATGCTGCCCCAGCGCCTTTTTTGCCCTAACTTCAGCCATTGCGTTCGTTAAACGTCGCGAAGGTACGAAAATTCCGTCGAAAAAGAAAGCTGCGGCGGGCGGCGGTTGCGGAGAGCCTGTAGCGAGGAGGCGGTTCGGCCGGGTGCAGCGGCGCTCCGGTGGCGGGGCGGGTGTGTCGGTGAGGCGATTTTGCCGGGTGCGAGGCGGAAAACCGGGGCGATGCAGCTACTGCGTCGGAACGGAGGTTCCGGAAAGGGCTGTAGCGAGGAAGCGGTTCGGCCGGGTGCAGCGGTTCCGGGGGGCGGGGGCGAGCGATTTCGTCGAGCGCTGCGGGAGCGTGGACGTTGCGGTGCTTCGGGTGAGGCGGTGGGGTAGGGCAATCCTGCGGGGCTGCGGGGGCGGGCGGCAGGTACGGTGTGCGGCGGTGCGGTCGGATCGGGTCCGCAAGGGTGAGGCGGGGGCGGCCGCAATCGCCGCAGGTCAATTACCGCAGGTCAATCACCGCGGGTCAATCACCGTGAGTCAATCGCCGCAGGGCACTTGCCGCGGGTCAGCGGCGGCGGGGAGGACGGCCGGATCGGTCTTTTCCGCTGCGGCCTCTGTCTTGCCGCTGCGCCGCCCGGAATGCGAGGAGCAGCCCGACGAATCCTGCGCCGAGAAGCGCCACCCAGAACCAGAGGGCCTTGCCGCCCCGGAGGTATTCCAGTGCGTAGATGATTCCGGCGACGGCCGCAGTCATGGTCGCGAGGCGGACGAGCTGCCAAATGCTGCGGCTATTCATGGCCTGTCTTTTTGGGGGTGTCCGTGCGCAGCGCGCCGATGATCGACACGGCGGAGGCGCAGGCCGAAACCAGCGGCACATACCACAGCTCGCCGGCATCCGCCGTCACGACCCGCCAGGCCGAGACGAGTGCCAGCAGGAAAAAAAGCACCGAAAGGAGGGTGAGGAATCGTCCGACAGCTTTCATATCAGGGTATCTGGTGTTTGTTGACGTCGGCCAGATGTTTCCGCTTCTTCTTGCGGCCTTCGTGGACGACCATGCAGGCGGCGGCGACCAGGCAGACCAGGGCGATCGTCAGATCGAAGCCTCCCACGCATCCCGTTCCCGTGGCGAATCCGTAGATGCAGGCGATGAATCCGCAGAGTGTCAGGCAAAGAAACGACACGGCCAGAGCGAAAGTCTTTCGGTTCATAACAGGCGTTTTTGAGGTTGCACGGATAGGGTCAGTTGCCCTCGTCGCACATGAACTTGATGCGCACGAGGCGGATTTCCTCTTCGGTGTAGTCGGCGCCCAGCTCCGCAATGGCGGCGTCGAGCGAGTCGCTCTCGGCGTCCTCCTTGAAGTAGAGGTAGATGTCCTCGACCTTCTCTTCGTCCATGAACTCCTTGAGGTAGTAGGAGATGTCGAGCCGCGTGCCCGAGTTGACGATGCCTTCGATCTCGGTCAGCAGCTCGTCGAAGTCGAGGTCCTTGGCCCGGGCGATGTCCTCGAAGTCCATCTTGCGGTCGATGGACTGGATGATGAAGATCTTGTTGCCCGACTTGCTGGCCACACCCTTGACCACCATGTCCTGCGGGCGGATGATCTCCTTTTCCTCGACGTAGGCCTTGATCAGGCGGATGAACTCCTCGCCGAACTTGCGGGCCTTGCCGGCACCCACGCCCGTGATGTTCTGCATCTCCTCGAGGGTGACGGGGTATTGCACGGCCATGTCCTCGAGCGAGGGGTCCTGGAAAATCACGAACGGAGGCAGGTCGTGTTTCTTGGCCACCTTCTTCCGCAGGTCCTTGAGCATGGCGAAGAGCTCCTCGTCGGCGGCGCCTCCCTTGCCCATGGGAGTCACGGTTTCGGCCTCTTTCTCCTCCTCGTCGTAGTCGTGGTCGAGGGTCACCGTCACGGGGAACGGCATGCGGATGTAGTCTTCGCCCCGCTTGTTGACCGAAATCAGCCCGTAATTCTCGATGTTCTTGTCGATCAGCCCCAGAATGAGCGCCTGCCGGATGACGGCGCCCCAGAACCGGGCGTCGCGGTCGCTGCCCGCCCCGAACCACTTCGACTTGTTGTGGCCGTAACTCTTGACCAGGGCCGTGCTCTTGCCCGTGAGCACCGCGACCAGATGGTCGATCTTGAACTTGTCGCCGATGTCGCGAAGGGCCTCGAGCGCCGTCTTGAGCGCCGCCTTGGCGTCGATGCGGGGCTTGGGGTTGCGGCAGTTGTCGCAGTTGCCGCAGTTCTCTTCGGTGTACTCCTCGCCGAAGTAGTGCAGCAGCGTCTTGCGTCGGCACATCGAGCTCTCGGCGTAGGAGACCGTCTCCAGCAGCAGCAGCTTGCCGATCTCCTGCTCGGCGATGGGCTTGCCCTGCATGAATTTTTCCAGCTTCTGGATGTCCTTGTAGCTGTAGAAAGTGAGGCAGTATCCCTCGCCGCCGTCGCGGCCCGCACGCCCGGTCTCCTGATAGTAGCCTTCGAGCGACTTGGGGATGTCGTAGTGGATCACGTAGCGCACGTCGGGCTTGTCGATGCCCATGCCGAAGGCGATGGTGGCGACGATGACGTCGACGCGCTCCATGATGAAGTCGTCCTGGTTGCCGGCGCGGGTGGCCGCGTCCATGCCCGCGTGGTAGGCGCGGGCCTTGATGTCGTTGGCGATGAGCAGCTCGGTGAGCTCCTCGACCTTCTTGCGGCTCAGACAATAGATGATGCCGCTTTTGCCTTCGTTCTGCTTGATGAAGCGGATGATTTCGCGGTCGACGTCGTGCTTGGGCCGGATTTCGTAGTAGAGGTTGGCCCGGTTGAACGACGACTTGAAGACCGCGGCGTCGGACATGCCCAGGTTTTTCTGGATGTCCATCTGCACCTTGGGCGTGGCCGTGGCCGTCAGGGCGATGAGCGGGGCGTTGCCGATCTCGTTGATGATGGGCCGGATGCGCCGGTACTCGGGGCGGAAGTCGTGGCCCCATTCCGAGATGCAGTGCGCTTCGTCGATGGCGTAGAACGATATTTTGATCTTGCGCAGGAACGCCACGTTGTCCTCCTTGGTGAGCGACTCGGGGGCGAAGTAGAGCAGCTTGGTCTTGCCGGCCAGAACGTCGGCGCGCACCTGCTGGACGGCCGTCTTGTTGAGCGACGAATTGAGGAAGTGGGCGATGCCCGAATCCGCCGAAAAGGTGCGCATCGAGTCGACCTGGTTCTTCATCAGGGCGATCAGGGGCGATATGACGATCGCCACGCCCTCCATCAGGAGCGCCGGCAGCTGATAGCAGAGCGATTTGCCGCCGCCGGTGGGCATCAGCACGAACGTGTCTTTGCCTTCCAGCACGTTGCGGATCACCGCCTCCTGATTTCCCTTGAACGTGGAGAAACCGAAATACTCCTTCAGTTTGTCGTGAAGCAGGGCTGAATCGAACTGTGTCATTTCGCCGTCTCTATGCATTAACAAGAAAATTCAATGTAAAGATAAAAACTTTTTCGGAAAAAAACATAACTTTGTGGAAATTTTATTCCCTCTCCGATCATGCGTCTCTACACCAGCGAGCTCGTCAAGAAATACAAGTCCCGCACCGTGGTCGACCACGTGTCGATCGACGTCAACCAGGGCGAAATCGTGGGCCTGCTGGGCCCCAACGGCGCCGGCAAGACCACTACGTTCTACATGATCGTGGGGCTCATCAAACCCAACGAGGGGCGCATTTTCCTGGAAAACGACGAAAAACAGGTCTCCGAACTGACGTCGCTGCCCGTCTACCGGCGGGCGCAGCTGGGGGTGGGCTACCTGGCCCAGGAGGCGTCGGTGTTCCGGCGCCTGTCGGTCGAGGACAACATCCGAGCGGTGCTCGAGATGACCGACTACTCCAAAGAGTACCAGGCCGAGCGGGTCGAGGCCCTCATCGAGGAGTTCCGCCTCCAGAAGGTGCGCAAGAGCCTCGGCATCCAGCTCTCGGGCGGCGAGCGGCGCCGCACGGAGATCGCCCGGGCCGTGGCGATCAACCCGGCATTCATTCTTTTGGACGAGCCTTTCGCAGGCGTCGACCCCATCGCCGTGGAGGACATCCAGTCGATCGTCGCCACGCTCAAGCACAAGAACATCGGCGTCATCATCACCGACCACAACGTCGACGAGACGCTGGCCATCACCGACCGCACCTACCTGCTCTACGAAGGCAGGATTCTCAAGACCGGCTCGGCCGAGGAGCTGGCCGCCGACCCGATGGTCCGCAAGGTCTACCTCGGACAGCATTTCGAATTGAAGAAGAGTCACCAGCTCACCCAGGAGATGAAAAACCGGGGTGGCCGCGACCAGTAATATCCGTTCGTCAAGATGGAGATCACCCTACCTCCGGGCAGCGTCGCAGGCGCGCTGACGCCGCCCTGCTCGAAGAGTTACGCACAGCGCGCCCTGGCCGCCTCGCTGCTTTGCGGTGGAGAGAGCTTTCTGCACAACGTCGGGTTCTGCGACGATACGCGGGCCGCACTGGGCTGCATCGAGGCGCTCGGCGCCGAAGTCGAAGCTCCGGACGGGGAGTCGCTCCGCATCCGGGGCGGGCTGAATCCCCGGAGCGGGGTGCTCCGGGTGGGCGAGTCGGGCCTGGCGACCCGGCTTTTCACGCCGCTGGCCGCGCTGTGCGACCGCCCCATCGTGATCGAGGGGCGCGGATCGCTGCTGCGCCGCCCCATGGCGATGATGATCGAACCGCTGCGGCGGCTGGGGGCGGCGGTGCGCGACAACGACGGATGCCTGCCGTTCGAAGTGACGGGGCCGCTGCGCGGCGGAGAGGTCGCGGTCGACGGATCGGTCTCCTCGCAGTTCATCACCGGACTGTTGCTTTCGCTCCCGCTGGCGCCGGAGGACACGACCCTGCATGTCGAACGGCCCGTGTCGGTGCCCTATCTGGACATGACCGTCGACACGGCGGCCCGTTTCGGCGTGGAAATCTGCCACAACGGTTTCAGGGAGTTCTACATTCCCGGCGGACAGCGCTACGAACCCGCCGAGATGCGCATCGAAGGCGACTGGAGCGCCGCCGCCATGCTGCTGGTGGCGGGCGCCACGGCGGGCGAGGTGTGCGTGCGCGGCATTTCGGCCCTGTCGAAACAGGCCGACACGGCCGTGTGCACGGCGCTGGTCCGGGCCGGCGCGGCCCTCATCGACGAGGCGGGGGCCGTCACGGCGATCAGACGGCCTTTGACCGCTTTCGGCTTCGATGCCACCCATTGCCCCGACCTTTTCCCCGCATTGGCGGCGCTGGCCGCCTCGGCCGAGGGCGTGAGCGAAATCCGGGGCGTGTCGCGGCTGCGGCACAAGGAGAGCGACCGCGCCGAGGCGATCCGCGAGGAGTACGGCAAGCTGGGCATCGAGGTCCTCCTCGACGACGATACGATGCGCATCCGCGGCGGCCGCATCCGCGGCGGCCGGGTGTCGGGGCGCGGCGACCACCGCATGGCCATGTCGCTGGCCGTGGCGGCGCTGCGGGCCGAGGCGCCCGTGACGGTCGAAGGGGCCGAGTGCGTCGCCAAGAGTTATCCCGGGTTCTTCGGGGACCTGGAAAAAATCAGAGTCTGACCCCATGAATCAGTTCGGACATCGTTTCCGCGTCGCCCTCTGGGGCGAATCGCACGGACCGCAGATCGGCATCACGATGGATGGAGTGCCGGCGGGCATCCCTCTGTCGGCGGCCGATTTCGAGGCCGACCTCGCCCGGCGCCGCAGCGGCGCCCGGGGCACTACGCCGCGGCGGGAGACGGACCTCCCGCAGCTGGTTTCGGGCGTTTTCGAGGGGCGCACCACGGGTGCTCCGCTCACCGTGGTTTTCGCCAACGGCGACACCCGTTCGGGCGATTACGCCGCCCTGCGGCTCCACCATCGCCCGTCGCATGCCGACCGGGCGGCCTACGAACGTTTCGGCGGCTTCAACGACCCGCGGGGCGGCGGCCACTTCTCGGCCCGCGTCACGGTGGCGCTGGTGGCGGCCGGGGTCGTGGCCAAGAGGATGCTGCCCCCGTCGGTCGTGTTTGCGACCCGTCTGGCCGAAGTGGGCGGCACGGACGATCCGGCCCGTTTCGACGAGGTGCTGCAAGCCGCCTCCGAGGCCCTCGATTCGGTGGGCGGGGTGGTAGAATGCCGCGTTGCGGGCGTTCCGGCGGGGTGGGGCGAACCCTTCTTCGATTCGGCCGAGAGCCTCATCGCCCACCTGCTCTTCGCGGTGCCGGCGGTCAAGGGCGTGGAGTTCGGCAGCGGCTTCGCGGCGGCGCGGCTCCGCGGCTCGGAGAATAACGATCCGATTCTCGATGCCGCCGGAACGACGGCCACCAACCATGCCGGGGGCATCGTCGGCGGATTGACCAACGGCAACGAGCTGGTGGTGCGGGCCGCGCTGAAGCCCACGCCGAGCATCGCCCGCGAACAGATGACCCACAATCTGGCGACCGATCGGGTCGAACCTCTCGTGATCCGGGGCCGGCACGACGTTTGCGTCGCCCTGCGCGGTGCGGCGGTCGTCGAGGCCGCCGTGGCCGTCGCTCTGGCGGATATGATGCGCCCATGACCACGCGCCGCGAAATCACCGACCGTCTGGCTGCGGCGCTCGAGCCGCTTTACGACCCCCGCGAGGCCCGCAGCATCGCGCGGCTGGCCGTCGCCGAGCGGTCGGGGCTCCCGCTTGCGGCGCTGCTGACCGATCCCGGGGCGCCGCTCGACGCCCCCTGGTTCGACGGAACGCTCCGGGAGCTTGCGGCGGGGCGCCCCGTCCAGTATGTGGTCGGGGCGGCGGAGTTTTACGGCCGCCGCTTCGCCGTGCGCGAAGGGGTGCTCATCCCCCGGCCCGAGACCGAGGAGCTGGCCGACTGGATCATCCGCGGGGAGCGGAGCGCCCGGCGGGTGCTCGACGTGGGCACGGGCAGCGGCTGTCTGGCGGCCACGCTGGCGCTGGAGCTGCCCGGGGCGGAGCTTTTCGCCGCCGACATCTCCGACCGGGCGCTGGCCGTGGCTGCGGAGAATTGCCGGAGGCTGGGCGCCGCCGTCGCGCTCCGCCGGGCCGACGCGCTGCACGATCTGGCCGACGTCTTCCCCGAGGAGTTCGACGTCGTCGTTTCCAATCCTCCGTATGTCCCCCGGAGCGAACGCGGCGCGATGCACGTCAACGTCCGCGAATACGAACCCGACGAGGCGCTGTTCGTTGCGGACGACGATCCGCTGCTCTTCTACCGGGCCATCGCCCGGGCCGGGCGGCGCATGCTGCGCCCGGGCGGCAGGCTCTATTTCGAAATCCACCACCGGGCGGCCGGAGCGCTGCGGCGGCTGCTCGCCGCAGAGGGCTATGACGGCATCGTCGTGCGTGAAGACCTCAACCTCAAACCGCGTATGTTATGTGCCCGCCTGAAGTGAAAGAGCCCCGCTCGCGACGGAGCAAGACGGCCGACGAAGCGCTGGCCGCCCTCATGCGGCTGTGCGCCCGGGCCGAGAAGTGCGAAAGCGATGCGCGCCGCCTGATGCGCGGCTGGGGCGTCGCGGCGGCCGATGCGGAGCGTGTGCTCGGACGGCTGGTCGGCGACCGGTTCATCGACGACGGACGCTATGCCGCCGCTTTCGTGCGCGAGAAGGTGCGCCTGAGCGGCTGGGGCCCCTACAAGATCCGGGCGGCGCTGCAACGCAAGGGGATCGGCCGCGAGCTGATCGACGCGGCGCTGGTGGAGACCGGGGGCGGACGCTCCGACGCCCGGGAGCGTCTGGTGCGTCAGCTCGAACGCAAGAGGCGCCTCCTGTCCCGGTCGGAGGGGCGCGACCTGAAAAACAAATTGATCCGTTACGGCATTTCGCTGGGATACGACTGCGAAACCGTGTTGGAAACAGTCGCCTCGCTGGCGGCGGACCTTTCACCATGCGACGAATTCTGATCTCTCTCTGTGCGGCGGCGCTTTCCGCCGCGGCGTCGGCCCAGTCGCTCGATGCGGCCGACTACATCTATCCCATACGGGGTGTCGACGGCAGCTGTTCGGCCAACTTCGGCGAGATGCGCCCCGGACATTTCCACGGGGGCGTCGACATCCGCACGGGCGGCAGCGAGGGCAAAGCGCTGGTGGCCGTGGCCGACGGCTACGTTTCGCGCATCTATCTGGCGCCCGGCGGCTACGGCCGGGCCGTGTACCTCACCCTGAACAACGGTACGACGGCCGTCTACGGCCACCTGCAACGCTTCCGCGACGACATCGAACAGTATGTCCGCCGCGAGCGCTATGCGCGGCGCGCCAACCGGCTCGACCTCTATTTCGGAGCCGAAACCTGGCCCGTGCGTCAGGGCGAAGTGATCGGCTATTCGGGCAACAGCGGCTCGTCGATGGGACCGCATCTCCATTTCGAGCTGCGCGACACGCCCACGCAGCGGCTCTACAACCCCGTGCGCGAGGGGATCGTCCGCCCGACCGATTCGCTGCCTCCGCTCATCCGCAAAATCCATTACGTCGAGGTCGACACCGTGCGGGGCTCGGGCGTCTGCCTGCGCAGCGCGGCGACGAGCTGCGAGACGGCTTCGGAAGGCTCCGGCCGCTACCGCCTCGCCCGCACCGGGCCGCTCGCCGTGGGGCGCAGGGGGTATTTCGTGGCCGAGGTTTCGGACCGTCGCAACGGCGTGCACAACACCTTCGGCATCTGGCGCCTGACGGCCTGGGTCGACGGGGAGTGCTGCTTCGAATACCGGATGGACGGATTCACGTTCGATCATTCGCGCTGCTGCGATGCGGTGAGCTGCTACCCGCTGCAACTGCACTCGCGCAACGAGTGCATCCGTCTGGCGCAGCTGGAGGCCGCTCCCGACTGTTTCTACGCCGCGATGCTCGAACGCGGTCTGGTCCGCACCCGGCCGGGGCAGACGCGCCGCATCCGGATCGAGGCCGAGGACGACAGCGGCAACGTTTCGCAGCTGGAGTTCGACGTGCGGGGCCGCGAGGGCGAGTTCCGCGCCGAGGCCGATTCGGCGGCGACCGTCGTGCGGCCCCGGAGCGCTTCGACGGTCGCTCTGGGGCGGGAGCTGTCGGCCCGCATTCCGGCCGGGGCAGTCTATGAACCGCTCTACTGTCGGCCCGAACGGACGGCGGCGCCCCGCGTCGACACGGGGGTGGTCGTGCTGTCGCCCGCCTACCGGATTTTTCCCGCCACCACGCCGCTCCGTTCGGCCATGACGGTGGCCATCCGCACCGAAGTGCCGCAGCGGCTGCAATTGCGCGCCTCGCTGGCCGTGCGCACGGCCAAGGGCAGAGCGGCCTATGTCGGCGGAAGCTATGGCGACGGGGCGGTGAGTGCGAAAACGACCTCGACGGGCGAACTGTTCGTCGTGGCCGACACCCTCGCGCCGCGCATCGTGCCGCAGTTCAAGCCGGGAGCCGACCTTTCGCGCGCCTCGTCGCTGCGTTTCGGCGTGAGCGACAACTTCTCGGGCATCGCTTCGGTGTCGCTGACCGTCGACGGGCGGTGGGTGCCCGCCGACCGCTACCCCATGCAGGGGCGTCTGGTCCACACGTTCGATGCGCCGCCCTCGGGGAGTGTGCACCGCGCGGAGCTCACGGTGAGCGATGCGGCGGGCAACACGGCCCGGTGGGAGGGAGCGTTTTATCGTTGAGAATGAATTCATTCCGCGATGCTGCGCCGGTTGCGGGCCGCTGCGGCGGGCCCGGAGCGCACCGCTGCGGAAAATCGGGATTTTTGCACCCAATGGCAAAATAAAAATAAAAAAAACAGTTTTCTCTGTTGTGTTTTTTGTTCGGTTTCGTATATTTGCACATTCCATGAACGGGGAGAGAAAGGTTGGTGCAATTCGATTGATCTTGTAATTCGCATTCCGGTTCTTTGATGGTGGGGGAGGACGATACCGGCCTCCCGATGAAAGCGAACCCATATCTTTCAGATAAAATGAGCGAAACAATCATCAAAGTAGAGCACTTGTCGCACCGCTATAGTGTCCAGTGGGCTGTTCGCGACATCGATTTCGAGATTGATCGAACGGGCATCGTCGGACTTCTGGGTTCGAACGGAGCCGGCAAGTCGACGATCATGAACATCATCTGCGGCGTCCTGTCGCAAACGCAGGGAACGGTTCGGATCGCCGGAAAGGATCTGCGCGAAGACCCCGTCCACGCCAAGCAGAACATCGGTTTTCTGCCCCAGAAACCGCCCCTCTACGGCGATCTCACGGTCGACGAATATCTTACCTATGCCGCCCAGCTGCGCAACATGAAGCGCCGGGAGATTCCCGCGGCCCTCGCTGCGGTGAAGGAGAAGTGCGGCATCGGCCATTTCAGCAAGCGCCTCATCCGCAACCTTTCGGGCGGCTACCAGCAGCGCGTGGGCATCGCCCAGGCCATCATCCACAATCCCCTTTTCGTCGTGCTCGACGAACCCACGAACGGTCTCGATCCCAACCAGATCGTCGATGTGCGCCATCTGATCACCGAGATCGCCCGCGACAGGGCCGTGCTCATCTCCACGCACATCCTTTCGGAGGTGCAGGCTACGTGCGACCGCATCATGATGATCGAGCACGGCTCGCTCATCTTCAACGGTTCGCTCGACGACTTCGACAACTACATCGAACCCAATTCGTTCGTCATGACGCTGGGCCATGCCCCGTTGACCGAAGAGCTCGTCAAGGTGGCGGGCGTGACCCGCGCGGAGTCCATTTCCGAGTTCAGCTCCCGCTTCCGCGTCTGGTTCGACGGCGACCGCGAGACGCTCACCCGCATGGTCGAGACGAGCGTGCGCAACGGTTGGGCGCTGAGCGAGATCCAGCTCGAGAAGAGTTCGATGGACGAGATTTTCGCCCAGCTTTCCAAGCAGGAACGATAGATTCGGAGAGTGCGTGCGGACGCGCTCCGTTCTCTTTCGGCCGGTGGCTCCGGCCCCTTAACCCAATTTTACGAATGAAGACAAATATCCTATTCAAAATCGCGAAGGTCGAACTGAAAATGATCTTCAGCACGCCTGTGGCGTGGCTCATGCTGATCGTCTTCACGGTGCTCTGCGGACTTTTCTTCACCGATGCGCTCGCCATGTTCGCCGAAGCGCAGGCCGGTTCGCACGTTTCGTTCATCACGCAGGGGCTTTTCAACTCCGACATGCTCGGCCTTTTCCCGCGGGTGAAGGCCTACCTCTATCTGTTCATTCCGCTCGTCACGATGGGCATGCTGAGCCGCGACCTCAGCTCGGGAACGATCAAGCTGCTCTACTCGTCGCCCGTGACCGACGCGCAGATCGTGCTGGGCAAGTTCGTCGCCATGATGGGTTACGGGCTGGCGATGATCGGCGCGCTCGTGCCGTTCGTCGTGTTCGCCGGCTGCACCGTCGAACATATGGACCTGCCGATGGTGCTCACCGGACTGCTGGGCCTCTATCTGCTGATCTGCACCTATTCGGCCATCGGCATCTTCATGTCGTCGCTGACCTCCTACCAGGTGGTCGCGGCCCTCTCCACCTTCGCCGTGCTGGCCGCCCTGGCCTACGTCCGGAGCTTCGGACAGTCGGTGCCCTGGCTGCGCGACATCACCTACTGGCTGTCGCTCAACGGCCGCTGCGAGGAGTTCGTGCGGGGCATGATTTGCAGCGAGGATCTGATCTACTTCATCATCGTTCCCGCGTTTTTCCTTACGCTGGCCGTCCTGCGGCTCTCCAACCGCCGCAACCGCCGCTCCGGCGTGCGCCGATGGGGCGGATATGCGGCCGCGGCGCTTGTCACCGTGACCGTGGGATTCCTCTCCTCACGTCCGGCGCTGATGTGCTTCTACGACTCGACCGAGACGAAGAAGCTCTCGATCACACCGCCCAGCCAGGAGGTGATGAACCGGGTGGAGGGACCCGTGGTGATGACCTCCTACGTCAACATTCTCGACGACGGCGGCTTCTATCTGGGCGTCCCGTCGCGCTACAACAGCGACAAGGCCTACATCAAGCAGTACCTGCGCTTCAAGCCCGACATCCGCATCCGTTACGTCTACTATTGGGCCGACACCGGAAGCCCCTCCATCCGCAAGCGCTTCCCCGATCTGACCGACGAGCAGCGGGCCGAACGTCTGGCGGATGCCTACGAAGTCGATTTCGACCGCTTCCTCTCGCCCGAGGAGGTCGCCCGCGAGGTCGATCTGAGCGATGAGGATTACCGCCTGGTGCGCCGCATCGAACTCGCCGACGGACGCTCGACGTTCCTGCGGATTTTCGACGATTCGCAGCGGCTGCCCCAGGAGAAGGAGATCACGGCGGCTTTCAAGCGTCTGGTCGACGGCGCCGTGCAGGTGGGATTCCTCGCCGGGCACGACGAACGCGACATCCGGCGCGAGGCGGACGATGCTTATTTCGTCTTCGCCAATGCGAAGAGTTTCCGCCATTCGCTGCTCAACAACGGCTTCGACAGCCGGATCGTCACCATCGGCGAGGATGCGGGCATTCCGGACGACATCTCGCTGCTCATCATCGCCGACCCGCGCCGTGCCTTCACCGACCGGGAGATCGCCGAGATCGAACGCTATGTCGCGAGCGGCCGCAACCTGATTCTGGCCGTGGAGCCGGGCCGGCAGCAGTATGCCAACCGGGTGGCGGAGCTCTTCGGCGCCCGCTTCGACGACGGCCGCATGGTCGTGGCGAAGGGCGAACAGGAGCAGAATCTCGTTCTGGCCCGCTTCACGCCCGAGGCGAGCCGCGAATTCCATACGCTGCGCAGCCTGCGCAGGCACGACTACCGGGTGACGATGCCCAATGCCGTGGGTGTGACGGTCGACGAAGGAGGTGCGTTTTCGGCGGCTCCGCTTCTCGTCAGCGACTCGCTCGGCTGGAACGAACTCCAGACCGTCGATTTCGTGAACGAAACGGCCGGATTCGATCCTGCGGCGGGCGAACGCATCGGCCCGCGCCCCGTGGCCTGCCGCCTGTCGCGCTCCGTGCCTTCGGCCGGACGCGAGCAGAAGGTGCTGCTGCTGGGCGATGCCGACTGTTTCAGCAACGGCGAGCTGATGCGCCAGCGTTACGACGTGGCGGCCGGCAACTTCACGCTGCTCTACGAAATGTTCCGCTGGCTGAGCGACGGACAGTACCCGATCGACACGCCCCGTCCCGACGGCAGCGACAACCGGCTGCATCTCTCCGTGGAGCGGCTCGTGTGGGTGCGCTGGGGGCTCGTCGCCCTCATTCCGCTGCTCCTGCTTCTCGGGGCGATCTTCATCATTGTGCGCAGAAAATCCAAATAGTCCATGAAAACCGTTTTCCATATCGCCAGGAACGAATTGCGGCAGCTCTTTTACTCGCCGATCGCCTGGATTCTCTTGGTGCTCTTCTTCATTCAGACGGGAGTGGCCTATGCCGAAACCTTCGGCATGCTGATCCGTTACGTGTCCTTGGGCTATTCCCGCGTCGATGCGCTCACCTACACCGTCTTCCAGGACGACTATTCGGGACTTTTCACCGTCGTGCAGTCGTTCCTTTACCTCTATATCCCGCTGCTGACGATGGGCATCATGAGCCGCGAGAAGATGAACGGAACGAACAAGCTGCTGCTCTCGTCGCCCGTGGGCGACTGCAAGGTCGTGCTGGGCAAGTTCGTCTCGATGATGATCTACGGTCTGGTGATGCTCTCCTGTCTGGCGATCATCGCTCTGGTCAGCGCCGTTTTCATCGTCCGGATCGATGCGGGACCGATTCTTTCGGGTCTGCTGGGCCTCTACCTGCTGCTGCTGGCCTATTCGGCCATCGGCATCTTCATGTCGTCGCTCACCCGCTACCAGATCGTCGCGGCCGTGGGGTCCATCGCCACGCTTTTCGCGCTGAACTACTCGACCCGCATCGGTCAGGGCATTCCCGTCGTTCGCGAGGTGACCTACTGGCTGGGAATCGCGGGGCGTGCCGACACCTTCATCCAGGGCATGATATGCAGCGAAGACGTGCTCTACTTCCTGGCCATCGTCGCGCTGTTCCTTTCGCTGACCGTTCTCAGGATGCAGTCGGAGACCCGGAGCCGCAGCCTGCGGAGCCGGTTCGGACGCTATGCGGCCGTGGTGCTGCTCGTCTGTGCGGTCGGTTACTTCAGCTCGCGACCCGCCCTGAAGGGGTATTGCGACACCACGCGCATGAAAAACTGCACGCTCACCGAGGAGAGCCGGCGCGTGATGGAGCGACTCGACGGACCGCTCACGATCACCACCTACGTCAATCTGCTGGGCAACGACTACTATACGGCCCTTCCGGCCAGCTATACGCGCGACGTGAAGCGTTTCGACTGGTATACGCGCTTCAAGCCGGAAATCCGGATGAAGTATGTGTACTACTACCACGATTCCGAAAGCAATCCGCACGACGGCAAGGCCTATGCCGGGCTCGACGTCAGGGGCAAGGCCGAGAAGAAAGCCAAGTCGAACCGCTTGAAGATGAAGATGTTCCTCTCTCCCGAACAGATCGAGGAGCGGATCGACCTTTCGGACGAGGACTGGCGCTTCGTCCGCATCATCGAGCGCGGCGACGGCCGGCGCGCCAAACTGCGCATTTACGACGACATGCAGCGTCATCCCGGCGAGAACGAGATCACGGCGGCCATGAAGAGCCTCATCGTCCCTTCGCCCCGGATCGGCATCCTGACCGGACACGGCGAGCGCAGCATCGCGAGCCAGGGCGACAGCGGCTATTTCACCTTCGCCCGGAGCATGTCGTTCCGCTATGCCCTCATCAATCAGGGCTTCGAGGTGTCGGAGGTGTCGATTGCCGGGGGTGAGATTCCCGACGACATCGACATCCTGCTCATCGCCGATCCCCAAACCGCGTTCGGCGCGGAGGAACTCGCCGCCATCGAACGCTTCGCGGCGCGCGGCGGCAATATGATCGTCGCCGGCAAGCCGAGCCGCCGCGACCGGCTCGCGCCGGTGCTGGAGCCTTTCGGCGTGCGCTTCCTGGAGGGTACGCTGGTGCAGCAGAGCAGTAGCTATGCGCAGAATCTGATCCTCGGCGACATCACGCAGGACGCCCTGGCCACCAGCCCGGGTTACCGCCATTACCTGCGCGAGAAGCGCGAAGTGGCCGGCGTGGGCACGATGGGCATTCTCGCCGACGGAGCCCGTGCGAAGGGATTCGAGGTCTACGACATCATCACGACCGATTCGCTTCCGACCGACACGACCCGTGTGTGGAACGAGCTTCAGGTGGTCGACTTCGAGAATCACCGGGCGACGTTCGACCCTGCGAGCGGCGAGGAGCTGCAGCGCTCCGTGCCGATCGTTCTGGGCCTGGAGCGCGAAGCGGAGGGCCGAAGCCAGCGCATCGTGGTGCTGGGCAATGCCGACATGATCGCCAACGGCGAGCTGCTGATGAGCCGTGCGGGGGTCAATGCGGCGAACTATGCGCTGATCATGGAGTCGTTCCGCTGGCTCTCCGACGGGGAGTTCCCCATCGACGCCAGCCGCGAGGCGGGTCCCGACAATGCGCTGCGCTATCTGACCCGGGAGGCCAAACCGTGGTTCTACTGGATTTTCACCGGAATCCTGCCCGGAGCGATCGCTCTGCTGGGCATCCTTCTCCTCATCCGCAGAAAAAGCAGGTAAGACGATGGCTTTCACAACGGACAAACAGACGCTCGAGGACCTCAACCTGCTCGGGAAGTTCCGGAAAAATTCGGTTTACAGCCTTTTCGACCGCACCCGCACCCGGGTGGGGCGTCAGCGGCTCGAGGCGATGTTCCGTCAGCCGCTCTGCGATGCGGAGGCGATCAACGCCCGGAGCGCCGGGTTCCGCTACTTCGCCGGGACGGGGGTCGTTTTCCCGTTCGACGGGGAGCAGATCGACGAGGCGGGTTCCTATATGGACGCTTCGGCCGAGGGCGGCGGATTCGCCGTCGCGTGCGGCATCCTGGCGGCCAAGGCCCGTCAGCTGTTTGCCTCGGACCGGGGCTATGAAAAGATGCAGGACGGACTGCGGGCGCTGCTCCGCACCGTGGCGGGCACGGCCGACCTGCTCCGGAAGGTGTCGGATGCGCATTCGCCTGTGCGGGAGCGCTGCCTGCGTTTCTTCGCGGTCTTCGACGATGCCGCGCTCGACCGCATCCGCCGGGCCGCCGGGCAGGAGCGTTTCACGCTGGCGGAGACGATCCGCTGGGGCCGCTATTTCCGTTCGGCCTGCCGCGAGGCCGTCGGCGAGATGTTGCAGCTGCTCTACGATCTCGATCTGTGGCTTTCGGTGGCCTCCGCGGCCCGGGAATGCGGGTTCGGGTATGCCGAGGCGCTGCCTGCCGGCGAACGAAAGCTCGAAATCGGGGGCGTGCGCCATCCCGCGCTCGCCAAGGCCGTCGCCAACGACGTGTCGATCGATGCCGACCGCAACGTGTTCTTCCTGACGGGTGTCAACATGGCCGGCAAGTCGACCTTCATGAAGTCGGTCGCCACGGCCGTCTACCTCGCCCACATGGGATTCCCCGTCGCCGCGCGCTCCATGCGTTTTTCGCTGCTCGACGGCGTTTACACCTCGATCAACGTGCCCGACGACATCGAACAGGGATACAGCCACTTCTATGCCGAGGTGCTGCGCGTGAAGCACATCGCCGAACAGGTGAGCGCAGGGCGGAACCTGCTGGTCGTTTTCGACGAGCTGTTCAAGGGCACCAACGTGAAGGATGCCTACGACGCCACGCTGGCCGTCACGACGGCCTTCTCCGCCTACCGCAACTGCAAGTTCATCATCTCCACCCATATCATCGAGGTCGGCCCCGCGCTGTCCGAGCGGTGCGGCAACGTGCAGTTCCACTACTTCCCCTCCGAGCTGGACGGCACGCGTCCGGTCTACCGCTATCTGCTGGCGGAGGGCATTTCGAACGACCGTCACGGCATGACGATCATCAACAACGAACGCATTCTGGAAACGATCCGGGGCGAGGCGGCTGAAACGGAGATTTAACGACGCAACGAAATGAGTTTCATCATCGACAAACAGACGCTCGACGACCTGGGCATTTTCGGACGCCGGCAGGACCGATCGGTGTACGGGATCTATAACTCGACCCATACGCGCGGCGGGGCACGCATCCTGGAGGAGATGTTCTTCAATCCGCTCGACGATCTGCGGCAGATCGAACGCCGGGCGGCCCTGATCGACTATTTCCGGCGGCGCAGACAGCCGTTCCCGTTCGAGTCGGGATGGTTCGACGCCGCGGAGTTCTATCTTTCGAACACCGACGAACGGACGAGGCTCGATGCCGGCGAGCATGCGCTGCAAAAGCGCCTGCAGCGCATCATGCGCACCGATTCGGAGTTCCAGACCGTGCATGCCGGCATCGTGGCGTCGGTGGCCATCGTCGGTGCGCTCGACGAGCTGACCGCCTCGATGGCGGCCGATTCCGAGATCGTGCGGCTTTCGGGCGAACTGACCGAGGTGCGGGCGCTCATCGGAAGCCCCGAGCTCGAACCCGTCCGCAAGGCCCGCGGGACGCGCAAGTTCCCGCTGGAGGAGGCCGCCCGTTTCGACGGACTGCTGCGCTATCGGTGCGCCCGGACCATGCGCCGGCTGCTCGATTTCGTCTATCTGCTCGACGTCTACCTCTCGGTCGCGGAGGTCGCCGCCGCCCGGGGGTTCGTGCGTGCCGAGGCGTTGCCTGCCTCGGAGAACCTCATCGAGCTCAAGGGGGTTTACCATCCGATGCTCTCCGCGCCCGTCGCCAACGACCTCGACATCTCGGAACGCAACAACATCGTCTTCCTCACGGGCGCCAACATGGCCGGCAAATCGACCTTCATGAAGACCTTCGGCATCGCCCTCTTCCTGGCTCATGTCGGGTTCCCGGTCCCTGCCGCCTCCATGCGCTTTTCGGTGCGCGACGGCATGTATTCGACGATCAATCTGCCCGATAACCTGAGCCGCGGATACAGCCATTTCTACGCCGAGGTCCGCCGGCTCAAGAAGGTGGCCCAGAGCGTCAACCGCCACCCGAACATGATCGTCATTTTCGACGAGCTGTTCCGGGGTACGAACGTCAAGGACGCCTACGACGCCACGGTCGCCGTGACGGAGGCTTTCTCCCGGATCCGCGGAAGCGTTTTCGTCATCTCGACCCACATCATCGAGGCGGGCGAGGAGCTGCGCGGGCGCTGCGCGAACATCGGTTTCGTCTACCTGCCCACGCGCATGGAGGGGAGCGTGCCGCAGTACACCTACCGTCTGGCGTCGGGCATCACGGCCGACCGTCACGGCATGATGATCGTCCGCAACGAGGGGATTCTGGAGATTCTCGGGCGGGGAAGCGGTTCGGAAAATACCTGATTGCAGCGATTGCCGCGGACCCCGTTTTTGCCGATCTTTGCAGCCGCAGCCGATTCGGGCGCGGACGGCGGGCGGCATCGGCGGGACCGGACGAAGCGATACAAAGACCTGAAAGTTTGGTCGAAAGGATGGAATTCACTATATTTGTTCCGTAAGGGAGACGGCGGAAAGACCGCTCCCGCACTTCGGTTAGGTTAGGAAGGACATACGGAATAAGTGGAACAGCTCTGTGGCGCGCCTGCGACGTGGAGCGGATGTATGTCACCCGTATGAATGAGCATAAAATATGAAGCATCTCTATCTCTCGTTACAGCCCGGAAAGTGGGTTCTGCTTCTGTGCGGATGCCTTGTCTGGTCATCTCTTGCCGCCGGCCCGTCTGCCGGGGCCGCCCGTCTCTCCGACCGTGGGGCGCAGAGTCCGGGCGGGGGGGGGAGCGGTCTCGCCCAGCCCCCTGCGGCCGGTAAGGAGTTCATCGTCGGCGTGGTCACCGACCGCGTGTCGAAGCAACCCATCGCCGGCGTGAGCGTGCGTTTCGACGGCCACTCCTACGGAGCGGTCACCAATGCCGAAGGCTACTATTCGCTCCATCGCCCCGAAAACGGGGGAACGCTCATCCTCTCGTTCATCGGTTACGAAACCCGCAGGATCGCCGTCACGCGTCAGACGAAGATGGACGTCACGATGGTCGAGTCGAGCGAAAGCATCGACGACGTGGTCGTGACGGGGTACGCCCAGATCCGCAGGGAGGGCTTCTCGGGCAACACCACCCGCATCACCAAGAGCGAGCTGATGTCGGTCAATCCCAACAACCTGATCTCGGCCATCCAGGCCTTCGACCCCTCGTTCCGCATCGTCGACAACCTTTCGGCCGGCTCCAATCCCAATGCCATGCCCGAATTCTCGCTGCGCGGACAGACCGGCATCGGAACCACGCAGCTCGACGCGCAGGATGTCTCGCGGCAGTCGCTCGCCGGCAATTCCAACCTGCCGATCTTCATCCTCGACGGATTCGAGGTCGACGTGGAGAAGATCTACGACCTCGATCCCACCCGCATCCACAGCGTCAACATCCTCAAGGATGCCGCGGCGACGGCCTTCTACGGTTCGCGTGCCGCCAACGGGGTGATCATCGTCGAGCTGCGCGCCCCCGAGGCGGGCAAACTGCGTTTGCAGTACAATACGACGGTTTCGGTCGAGGCTCCCGACCTGTCGTCCTACAACCTCATGAATGCCGCCGAGAAACTCGAGACCGAGCGGCTGGCGGGGCTCTACGACAGCCCCACGCCCGAAATCGCCCCCTACACCAACGGCTACTACACGCGCATGAACAACATCCTGCGCGGGGTGGACACCTACTGGCTCGCCCTGGGCCTGCGCACGAGCGTCAACCACCGCCATTCGGTCTATGTCGACGGCGGCGAGAACGACGTGCGGTGGGGCGTCGAGCTGAACTATTCGCGCAACAACGGCGTGATGGAGCATTCGGCGCGAACGACCGCGGGGGCCGGATTCTACGTGGACTACCGCATCGGCAAGTTCCAGATCAAGAACAAGGCCAACTACACCTACGGCCGCAGCGACGACCTGCCGTTCAACACCTTCAGCGACTACTCCCACCTGCAGCCCTACATGCGCGTCTACGATGACGACGGAAGCTACCTGCGCCAGCTGGAGAACATGCCCGGCTATTCGGGATCGCTGGTCAACCCGCTCTACGAAATCAACAACTACCGCAGCTACGACCGCTCGAACTACAACGAATTCGTCGACAACCTGCTCGTGAACTGGGACATCACGCAGGGGCTGCGCATGCGTCTGCAAATGTCGGCGTCGTTCAAGAACCGGGAGGCCGACACCTATCAGGACCCCTCGTCGGCATCGTTCGGCTCCTCCAACCTGGCGCTCAACGGCGACAAGCGGACCTCGACGGGCCGCAACAGCGTCTTCGACGCCACGCTGCAACTCATGTACAACCGTTCGATCGACAAGCACAACCTCAATTTCAACCTCTCGGGCAACGTGCGGTCGCGGCAGGACGAGACGTCGGGCGCCTACTACCGCGGATTCCCGGGCGGCGAGCTCACGTCGTCGAACTATGCGGCGCAGATCGTCGACAAGCCCTCGGCGCTCGACAACAAGTCGCGCATGCTGGGGCTGCTCCTGACGGGCAACTACACCTACGACAACATCTATTTCGGCGACCTCACGGGGCGTCTGGACGGTTCGTCGGAGTTCGGCGCCGACCGCCGGTGGTCGATGTTCTGGGCAGCCGGCGCCGGCATCAACATCCACAACTATTCGTTTCTGAAGAACAACCGCACGGTTTCGATGCTCAAGCTGCGCGCCTCCTACGGCCTGACGGGCAAGACCAACTTCGACCTCTACTCTTCGCGCGACATGTATGAGCTGCTCGACGGCAGCTGGTTCCCGACCGGCTACGGCGTCTACCTTTCGCAGATGGGCAACCGCGACCTGAAGTGGGAGCGCACCTATCAGCTCGACTACGGCGTCGAGGTGGGCCTGTGGAAAGACCGGGTGCACCTCAAGGCCTCGGCCTACCGCCAGCGGACCGTGGACCTGATCACCGACTTCGCCCTGCCGTCGTCGACGGGTTTCACGTCGCACAAGGAGAACATGGGCGTCGTGCGGAACGTGGGCGTCGAACTCGACCTGCGCGTGCGGGTCTACCAGGACAAGAACTGGCTGGTGTCGCTCTTCGGCAACTTCGCCCGCAACAAGAACACCGTCGTCGAGATATCCGAGGCGATGGAGGCCTACAACAAACGGGTCGAGGAGCAGTTCGCCGGCTTCGATCCCGACAAGTCGACCGACGCCAAATACTCGAAACCCTACCTCAAATACTACGAAGGCGCTTCGATGACCTCCATCGCCGGCATGTATTCGCTGGGCATCAGCCCCTCGAACGGCAAGGAGATCTACCTCACGCCCCGCGGCGAGGTGACCGACCGCTGGTCGGTCGACAACTGGATGGTGATCGGCGACACGGCCCCCAAGGGGCAGGGTTCGTTCGGCTTCACGGCCTCGTTCCGCCAGTGGACCCTCTACAGCACGTTCCTCTACCATTTCGGCGGCGACGCCTACAACTCCACGCTCGTGGATTATGTCGAAAACGTCAGCCTTCAGAAGAGCAACGTCGACCGGCGCGTGCTGCTCGACCGCTGGCAGCGGCCCGGTGACGTGACGACGATGAAGGACATCCGCGAGCGCAACATCACCACGGGAGCCTCGTCGCGCTTCATCCAGAAGGACAACACCCTTCAGTTCAGTTCGCTGACGCTGAGCTACGACTTCCGCCCCGACCTGCTCCGGAAAGCGCGCATCAGCATGTGCCGTCTCTCGTTCACGGCCAACGACCTCTTCTACCTCTCGACGATCCGTCGCGAACGCGGCCTGAACTATCCGTTCTCGCGCAACTTCAGCTTCTCGCTGAGCCTCGGATTCTAATCACAAACGGACCGGAACATGAAAAAACTTATCCTATATCTGACCGTGACTGCTGCGGGCCTGTCGCTCGGCTCCTGCCGGTGGCTCGACGTGACGCCCGACAACGCCATCGACTCGAAAGACCTCTTCTCGACCGGTTACGGTTTCCGCAACGCCCTGAACGGCATCTACGTGACCATCGGCGACAGCAAGGTCTACGGCGAAAACCTCTCGTGGGGCTTTCTGAGCGCCGCGGCGCAGCAGTATCTCACCGACGACTCGGAGCAGGGCCAGGCCACCTACGAAGCCTACCGCAACGCGTCCGACCTGATCTACAATTCGGCCTCCACCGAACAGATCGTCAAGGATATCTGGGAGACGCAATATTCGATCATCGCCAACATCAACAAGCTGCTGGAGAATATCGACGGCATCGCTGCGGGCGAGTTCGCCTACGGCGACCGCGAACGGGAGCTGATCCGCGCCGAGGCGCGGGCGCTGCGGGCCATGCTGCATTTCGACCTGCTGCGGCTTTTCGCTCCGGCTCCGGCCGCCAATCCGGCCGGGACCTACATCCCGTACCGCGACGAGTTCGGCCCTTCGGCAGGCCGGAATCTGTCGGTCGACGAGTTCATCGAATGCGTGCTGGAGGACCTCAATGCGGCGGAGCCGGTGCTCCGGGAGTTCGACACGGAGTTCCATCCCGAAGCGATGTATGCGAGCCGCATGAGCACGCCCGCTCCGGAGTGGAACGCCCGCTACCGCTTCGACAGCAAGAACCACATCGACGAGATGGGGCTCTTCTTCTGGTACCGCGGCTGGCGCATGAACTACCTGGCGGTGCTGGGCCTCAAGGCGCGGGTCTGCCTCTACGCCGGTCCGGCCTACTATCCCAATGCCCGCGTGGCCGCCCGCGACCTCTACACGATCTTTTACGAGCAGAGGCAGTGGGTCGGTTTCACCACGGCGGAGAACATCACCTGCACGACCGACAAACGCTACTGCAAACTCTCGGACGACGTGCTGCTGGCCGCCTACAACAAAAACCTGCCCGACGACTTCGAGGCCCGGCTCTCCGTGTCGCAGAGCCAGATCCGCATGCCGCTCGCGAATGTTCAGACGCTCTTCGCCAGCGACAATACGGGTATTTACAAGGATTACCGCTACGAATATCTGCTCGCCGAGACCAACGCGTCGAACCGCGCCTTTTACACGAGGAAATACGCGGCTTCGGCCTATCCCGTGCTCGAGGCGATCGAGAATCCGATGATCCCGCTGCTCCGCCTGAGCGAGGTGTGCTACATTCTGGCCGAGCTGAGCGCCCGCGACAACCGCATCGCCGAGGGCATCGCCTATCTGGAGACGGTGCGCAAGGCCCGGGGTGCCGAACGGCCCCTCAGCGTGTCGGTCACCACGCAGGAGCAGCTGCTCGACGAAATCCTGCTCGACGCCCGCAAGGAGTTCATCGCCGAAGGCAATCTGTTCTACATGTACAAGAGACTCAACCTCGCGCAGGTGCCGAGCGCTTCGGCTCCGGGTGCGCTTCGCGACATGAGCGGCGGCTACGTGCTGCCCGTGCCCAGCAGCGAGAGTCCGTTCTAAACCGTTCGTCAGCCATGAAGATTTTCCGTAACCTGACTGTTTCGCTGGCCGTGCTGGCCGCCTGCTCGCTCGCAGGCTGCAAGGAAGACACGCTGAAGGTGTACCACGGCGACAACTACCTCCATTTCACGCCCCTGGCCGACCGGAGCGTGCAGCGCTCCGAACTCAATTTCGCCACCTACAAATCCACGGGCGAGCGCGAGGGACGCGTGCCGGTGAGCCTGACGCTGTGGGGCTACCTGCCCGAAGACGACTTCCGCTACCGGGTCTCGGTGGTGGCCGAGGGGAGCGATGCGACCGAAGCCGATTTCGACGCTCCCGACTTCGGAACGTTCCATGCGGGCGAAGCCGTCGACACGCTGTGGATCAAGGTCCGCCGGCAGGAGGAGCTGCTGAAGACCCGTTTCGGCTTCACGCTCCGTCTGGAAGATGCCGGTCCCTGCGTCATCGGCCCCCGCGCCTACGAAACCGTGCGGGTGGAGGTCACCGACCGCATCGCCGAGCCGGCGTGGTGGAACCAGGCCTATGCCATCCGTCTGGGAGCCTATTCGGACATCAAGTACCGGGTTTTCAACATCTACCTGGGCCGGGTGCTGACTTCGCTCGAAGGCTACACCGCCATTTCGCTGGGCGAGGAGATCACCCGCTTCAAGGCCTGGTGGAAAGAGCGCTGGCAGGCCGGGGAATACCGCTACTACGATGCCGACGGCACCACGCCGCTCTATGAAACGATTGCCGACGCCCTTTAACCCATCGCCCATGAAACGAATGCTTATCCTTTGCTCGCTTCTGCTGACCGGCCTTGCGTCGGGATGCATCGAGGACAAGAGCGAATACGACTACCTCCGGACCAACCGGGTGACTTTTCTCGACGGCAGCTTCTCGTTCACGGCCGGCGAGGAGGCCCGGCTCACCGCTCCGGTCGCCTTCTCCGAGGAGATCGCCGATCCCGATGCGCTGTTCGACATCGTTTGGTTCATCGACCGCAAGCCGATCGCCTCGGGCTACCGGATCGTCTACACGTTCCCCCGGTCGGGGAGCTTCTCGCTCTACCTGAAGGTCACCAACCGCGAGACGGGCGAAACCTACCTGAGCGACTCCTATGCCGTGACGACCAAAAGTTCGTTCGACTGGGGCTGGATGGTGCTCAGCGACCAGGGCGACGGAGAGTCGAGCCTGTCGTTCATCTCTCCCGTGTCGCTTTTCGTGTCGCACCACCTCGAACGGGAGATCGAGGGCGGCCTGGGCAGCGATCCGCGCAACCTGTTCTACTATAACATCTTCGGCACGGTGCCCAACTTCGTCATTCTGGGCCTTCCCAAGGTGCTCGTCAATCAGGGCAGCGGCAGCGTCACGCTCGACGGATCGACCCTGCAGAAGGATATGTGGCTGCGCGACGAGTTCGGCGGCACGGAACCCGCCGATCTGCGCATCGCCGCATTCGGGTGGAACCGGCCTTTCTATGCGATCTGCACCGAGGAGGGCGACCTCTACATCCGCGACATCGACGACTACACGAACCAGACGAACGCCTATTACGGCCGCTACACCTCCCTGCCTCGGGAGTTCGAGAACGGCGCGAAGATCACCTGTTTCCAGGGATTCCCCAACCCGCTCTATCTGGCGGCCGATGTCGAAGGCGCCATGGCCTATGACGAGAAAAACGCCCGGTTCATCGCCCTCACGTGCGGCAATGCCGAGAACCGCTACAATGCCGGCACGGTCTACCTGAACAATTACGATCTGGAGTACACGCTTCCGGCCGGCGTGCGCCCTGTCAATGATCTGGGCGCCGGCACGCGCTGCCTGGGGATCGGCTCCTACCAGTACATCGGTTCGTCGACGTCGGGGGCGGCTTTCGCCTGGTCGAAATACGTCGCGCTGATCGACCAGGGGGGCTCGGGCGACTATTACGTCTACACCTTCTCTCTCGACCCGCTTTCGTGGGAGAACCATGTCGTCAAGGAGTCCACCCAGACGCCTTTTTCGGGTGGCGGCGTGATGACGGCGAAGAGTCTGGTGCAGATGTCCTCCAACTTCGACGAACACCCCTTCTTCTATTTCACCGACGGCGGAAGGAACCTCTACATCTACAGCATGGAGACCGGGACGCATCGTCTGGCTTACACCGCCTCGTCGTCCATCACGCGGATCTGTCCCAGCCCGATCGTTTGCTACTTCAAGGAGTTCGGGGCCAACAGCACCGAACCCAACTTCCGTCTGGCGCTCTCCGGCGAGGACGGGTCGGTGTCGATCGTCGATGTCTCCTACGCCAAACTGGTCGAGCTCTTCTCCGGCATGTCGCCCGATGTGGAGATCGCCCGGCTCGAAGGATTCGGCGATGTCAAGGGCATGGTCTGGTGCACCAATCTGGAGAGCGAATATTGATACGACGCTTTCAAGGTTATGTGAGTTATACGCATTGTTTCACTTTAAATTTTTAAGCCATGAAAAAACTTTTTTACTCGATGGCAATCGGTGCGGCGCTGTTCGCATCGGCTTGCGGCAATGACGATGAGAATGGAGAGACGACCGTTCCCGACTTCCCGATCGTAGGCGATTTCCTGCTCACGGGCCAGTGCTCGGACAACCCGGTCCGTTATGCCACGTGGGTCGAGGGCGACAAGATCGGCGTCTTCGTCTTCTCCGAGGGCCAGCCCCAGAGCAACCTGTGCTACGAACCCAAAGAGGTGGGCGCTTACGATGAGGCGACGTTCGACTATACGAAGGATGCGGGCAATGTGGAGCTCGTCGCAGCCCAGAAAGCCGGCTTCAAGCAGGGCGAGCACACCATCTACGCCTACTATCCCTACGATGCCGCCGCTGCGGATGTCACGGCCGTCCCCGTGCCCGATGTCACGGTTCAGGACCTGAGCGGCGAGCATCCCCGCATGTTCGCCGATACGAAGTATGTCTTCGGCTACGCCAAGGCCACCTGCTCGAAATATTCGACGGCTGCGGTGGATTTCGGCATGTTCACTTCGCCCGTCACGAAGCTCAACCTCAACAACCTTAATTTCAAGGATGAGATGGGCGGCAAGACGATCAAGACGGTGACGATCGCCGGCAGCGACGAGCCCATCGGCTACAAGAATCCCACGTTCGACCTGACCGAGGGCAAGTTCGGCGGCGAAGCCGCTGCCGTCGAGGTGATTTCGGGACAGAAGATCACCGAGGCCGGCGAGCTGTTCCCCGGCTTCTCCATGCCCGCGACCACCGAAGAGCCGTTCACGATCGTTTTGGCCATCGACTTCGAGAAGGCCATGGCCCAGACCTATACGCTGACGGTCGAGACCGCCGACGGGGTGGTCGTGAAGGCCGAAGGCGTGGAGCCCAAGAAGGATTTCTCCGGCGATGCGATCATGATTTCGGGCCCCGAATTCGAATAACGGCCCGTTCGGAACGAAAGAGAGCCGCTCTATCAGAGCGGCTCTCTTTTCGTGATTCCGTTGGGATTCGAACCCAAGACCCACAGCTTAGAAGGCTGTTGCTCTATCCAACTGAGCTACGGAA
>USCH01000021.1 GCA_900553175.1 uncultured Alistipes sp.
TATTCGCGGGTCGCCGGACCCCAATGGCTCTGCGCATGTGTGCGGTCGTTCCATCAAAAAGCGCAGCTGCGAACAACATTATCCCATATTTCAGGTTATAAAGCGTGCTATTCGCGGGTCGCCGGACCCCAATGGCTCTGCGCATGTGTGCGGCGTCTGCTCGGCCGTTCAGGTGCGGTCGGGAGCCGCGAACTCCTCCATGACCCGCTCCATCTTTTCGCGGATGCGGTCGGTGCAGAGGTTGCCGATGCTGCCCGCATGGGTGTGGCGCACCTCGCGCACGGGGCGGTATTCGCCCGTCTCGACGGCCCGGCCCACGCGGCGGTAGGCCTCGCGGAACGGCACGCCCTGCAAAACCATCCGGTTGACCTCCTCGACCGTGAAGAGGTAGTCGTAGCGCGGGTCGTCCAGTATGTGTTCGTTCACGCGCAGGCGCCCCACCATGAAGGCGCACATCGCCAGCGTGCGGCGGATTTCGGTCATCGCCGGGAAGAGGATGTCCTTGAGCAGCTGCATGTCGCGGTGGTAGCCCGCGGGCAGGTTGGCCGTCAGCAGGGCGATTTCGTTGGGCACGGCCTGGAGACGGTTGCAGCGGCCGCGGATCATCTCGAAGACGTCGGGGTTCTTCTTGTGGGGCATGATGCTCGATCCGGTGGTCAGCTCGTCGGGCAGCGACACGAAGCCGAAATTCTGGCTCATCATCAGGCAGCAGTCCATGGCCAGACGCCCCACGGTGGCCGCCACGGCCGCGATGGCATTGGCGGCGGCCCGCTCGCTCTTGCCCCGGCTCATCTGGGCCGCCACGACGTTGTAGTGCAGCTCGGCAAAGCCCAGCAGGCGGGTGGTCAGCTCGCGGTCGAGCGGGAACGACGAGCCGTAGCCCGCGGCCGAGCCCAGCGGATTCTGGTCGGCGATGCGCCAGGCCGCCGCCACCAGACGCAGGTCGTCGACCAGCGTTTCGGCATAGGCGCCGAACCAGAGCCCGAACGACGAGGGCATGGCCACCTGCAAATGGGTGTAGCCCGGCATGAGCACCTCGCGGTAGCGTTCGCTCTGCTCCTGCAGGCGGTCGAAAAGCGCCCGCGTGTCGCGGGCGACGGCCCGCAGCTCGTCGCGCAGGTATAGTTTCAGGTCGACCAGAACCTGGTCGTTGCGCGAGCGGCCCGAATGGATCTTCTTGCCCGCCTCGCCCAGCCGCCGCGTGAGCAGCAGCTCGACCTGGGAGTGGATGTCCTCGGTGCCGGGCTCGATCTCGAAGCGCCCGGCCTCGATCTCGGCGGCGATGTCGCACAGCCCGGCGTCGAGCGTGCGGAACTCGCCGGCCGTCAGCAGTCCGATCCGTTCGAGCATGGCGATGTGCGCCCGCGACCCCTGCACGTCGTAGCGGGCCAGCCGCATGTCCAGCTCGCGGTCGTCGCCCACGGTGTACTCCTCGATCATCCGGTCGGGTTCGAACCCCTTATCCCACAGTTTTGCCATATTCTTCAGCCAGTTTTTCGATGAAACGTTCGTACAATTCGATTCCCTCGCCGATTTCGGAGAGGTGCACGTATTCGTCGGCCGCATGCGAGCGGGCCGAGTCGCCCGGACCCATCTTGAGCGACGGAAAGGGCATGAGCGCCATGTCCGACGTGGTGGGCGAGACATAGGTGCGGCGTCCGCAGGCCGCGGCGGCGCGGAAGAGCGGATGCGAGGCGTCGAGCGCCGAGGCGCGGATGCGCGTCGAGCGGGGCACGGCGTCGGCCCGGAGCGTGCGGCGCAGCCGTTCGACGGTCTCCTCGTTGGTGTAGGCGTCGGTCGTGCGGACGTCGACCACGTAGCGGCAGATGTCGGGCACCACGTTGTGCTGCGTGCCCGCCTCGATCTGCGTCACGGCGATGCCCACGGGCCCCAGCAGCGGCGATTCGCGCTCGAAGCGCAGCGCGCGCAGGCGGGCGATGTCGTCCAGGGCGATGTAGAGGGCGTTGACCCCTTCGCCGCGGGCCGCATGGCCGCTGCGTCCGCGGGCCGTGCAGTCGAGCACCACCAGACCCCGTTCGCCCACGGCGGCCTGCATCGAGGTGGGCTCGCCCACGATGGCCATGTCGATGCGCCCCAGCGCGGGCAGCAGCTGCCGCAGGCCCCCCTCGCCCGAACACTCCTCCTCGGCCGCGAGGGCCAGTACGAGGTTGAAGGGCAGCGCCCGTCCGCGCAGGGCGAGGAATGTTTCCGTGAGGGCGACCGCCGAGGCTCCCGCGTCGTTGCTGCCCAGCCCGTAGAGCCGGCCGTTCTCGATCGAGGGGTCGTAGGGGTCGCGCGTGTAGGAGGCTGCGGGGCGCACCGTGTCGTGGTGCGAGCAGAGGAGCAGCGTCGGCCGTGCGGGGTCGAAGTCCGGGGCTGCGGCCCGGACGTTGTTGCCCGCCCGTTCGGGCCGGCATCCGTGCGCGGCGAGGAAGTCGTGGAGCAGCGCGGCCGTGCCCTCCTCTCCGCGCGAGGGCGAGGGGGTGGCGATGAGGCTGCGGAGCAGCTCCACGGCCCGTGCGAGGCGTCTGTCGGCGGAGAGGTTCATCGGCGTCGGGGTTTGTCGGCGTTGGGGTTTGTCGGCGGGGCGATGGGCGGTCATCGGGCCGGGGCGGGCCGGACGACGGTCCCCGCTTCGGCGGACGGGAGGTCGTCGGCATGCCGGATGGCGACGCTCGCCACCCCGTCGGCGACGGCCCGGAGCGCATTTTCGATTTTGGGGATCATTCCCTTCGACACGGCGCCTTCGGCGCGCAGGGCGGCGAACGTGGCGGGCGTTATTTCGCGGATCACGCTCCGCTCGTCGCCGGGGTCGCGCAGCACGCCCCGTCTCTCGAAGCAGAAGACCAGATCGGTCGGCGCGAGGCGGGCCGCCGCCACGGCTACGGCCGAAGCCACGCTGTCGGCGTTGCAGTTGAGCAGCGTGCCCCGCCCGTCGTGCATGATGGCCGAAAGGACGGGGACGAGGCCGGCATCCAGCAGCCGCCCGAGCAGCCGCTCGTCGACGCGCCCGATGTCGCCCACGAAGCCGTAGTCGACGGGCTCGGGTGCGCGGCGGCGGGCCGTGACGATGTTTCCGTCGGCGCCCGACAGCCCGAGGGCGTTGCACCCTGCGGCCTGCAATCCGGCGACGATCTGCTTGTTGACCAGCCCGGCGTAGACCATCGTCACCACGTCGAGCGTCCCTTTGTCGGTGATGCGGCGCCCGTCGACCATGCGCACCTCCAGCTCCAGCCGTTCGGCCAGCCGCGTGGCCAGTTTGCCGCCGCCGTGGACGAGGATTTTCGGCCCCTCCAGCGCGGCGAAGGCCGCAAGAAAGCGCCCGAGGGCCGCGGGGTCGTCGATGACGTTGCCGCCGATCTTCACAACCGTGATCCGTTCCATCGTCAGAGGCTTTCCAGCAGGCGTTTGAGTACGGTCTGGGCCGCGATTTCGCGGTTCGCCGCCTCGGGGATGACCAGCGAGCGCGGCGACTCGATCACCGCGTCGGTGACGATCATGTTGCGCCGCACGGGCAGGCAGTGCATGAAGAAGGCGTCGCGGGTCAGGGCCATCTTCTCCTCGTCGACCGTCCAGCTGCGGTCGCACGAGAGCACCTTGCCGTAGTCGGGGTCGGCCCAGGCGGCCCAGTTCTTGGCATAGACGAAGTCGGCGCCTTCGAGGGCCTTGCGCTGGTCGTACTCGACCCGGGCGCCGCCCACGAATTCGGGGGCGAGCTCGTAGCCCTCGGGATGGGTGATGACGAAGTCGTAGCCGGCGGCGTTCATCCACTCGGCGAACGAGTTGGGCACGGCCTGCGGCAGCGCCCTGGGGTGCGGCGCCCAGGTCATGACGATCTTGGGCCGCGGGGTGCGCTTGTGCTCTTCGATCGTGATGAGGTCGGCGAAGCTTTGCAGCGGGTGGCGCGTGGCGGCCTCCATCGAGAAGACCGGACGGCCCGAGTGGCGGATGAACTGTTCGAGAATGCGCTCCTCGTAGTCCTCGGCCTTGTCGCGGAAGCGGGCGAACGAGCGCACGCCGATCACGTCGCAGTAGGAGCCCATGACCGGAATGGCTTCGAGCAGGTGCTCGGCCTTGTCGCCGTCCATGACCACGCCGCGTTCGGTCTCGAGCTTCCAGGCCCCCTGGTTGACGTCGAGGACCATGACGTTCATGCCCAGATTCATGGCCGCCTTCTGGGTCGAAAGGCGCGTGCGCAGGCTCGAATCGAAGAAGAGCATGAGCAGCGTGCGGTTGCGGCCCAGATGGGTGTGGGCGAAGCGGTCGCGCTTGATTTCGAGCGCCTCGGCGACGGCTCGGTCGAGGTCGCCCAGGTCCCCGACGCAGGTGAATTTTCTCATTGTCGTTCGATCGTTTCGTGAAATGCCTCCAGAAAGCGGTCGGCCAGCTCGCGCGTGAGCGTGAGTGCCGGCAGCAGCCTTACGGTCGAGGCTCCCGCGCCGCCCGTGAAGATGTGTTTTTCGAAGAGGAGCCTGCGGCGCAGTTCGGCGGCCGACCCTTCGATTTCGATGCCGATCATCAGGCCGCGGCCGCGCACCTCCCTGAGCTGCGGCATGCGGCGCAGCTCCTCCAGCAGGTAGCCGCCCACGGCGGCGGCGTTCTCCACGAGTCGCTCGCGCTCCATGATGTCGAGCACGGCGATGGCTGCCGCCGCGGCGAGGTGGTTGCCGCCGAAGGTGGTGCCCAGCATGCCGGGCCGCGCCTCGAAGTGGGGGGCGATCAGCACGCCGCCGATCGGGAAGCCGTTGCCCATGCCTTTGGCCACGGTGATCAGGTCGGGCCGGATCCGTGCGCTTTGGTGGGCGAAGAAACGCCCCGTGCGGCCGTATCCCGACTGGATTTCGTCCAGAATGAGCTGCGTGCCCGTCTCGGTGGCCGCCGCGCGCAGCGCACGCAGGAAGTCGTCCGAGGGAGCATGGATGCCCGCCACGCCCTGGATGCCCTCGATGATGACGGCGGCGAACTGGCGGGTGGCCAGCTTGGCGCGCACCGCTTCGATGTCGCCCAGCGGCACGAATTCGACGTGCGGCGTGCGGTTGAACGGCGCCGAGATCGCGGGGTTGTCCGTCGCCGCCACGGCGCCCGACGTGCGGCCGTGGAACGCCCGGCCGAAGGCCAGCACCTTGGCCCGTCCCGTGTGGAACGAGGCTGTCTTCAGGGCGTTCTCGTTGGCTTCGGCCCCCGAGTTGCAGAGAAAGAGCCGGTAGTCGTCGCAGCCCGACATGCGTCCCAGACGCTCGGCCAGCTGCCGCTGGAGCGAATTTTCGACCGAGTTGGAGTAGAATCCCAGCCGGGCGACCTGCTCGCTGACGGCCCGCACGTAGTCGGGGTGGGCGTGGCCCACCGAGATGACGGCATGTCCGCCGTAGAGGTCGAGGTACTCGGTGTCCGCCGCGTCGTAGACGAAGTTGCCCGCGCCCCGCACGGGTTCCACCGGATAGAGGCTGTATACGTTGAAAAGTTCCATCGTTCGCGTTTTCAGAAAGCGATTATCTATTTGTGCGTACTGACGGTCCGATTTTCTGAACGGTTGCCGGTCCGCACCCGAAGTCCCCTCCGAGGAGGGGATTTCGGGGAGGGTCAGACCTGTAAACGCGGCCTGAGGCCGCGGGCGACACCCATCGGATGAGATGATTGCATGCCGGTAACATGGGACCATTGGAATGTATCCGCGTTTTCAGAAAGCCGAAGCCTTGAGTTTCAGTCCTGTCGTCTCGTCGAGTCCGAACAGGAGGTTCATGTTCTGCACGGCCTGCCCCGACGCGCCTTTCAGCAGGTTGTCGATGGCGGCGACGATATGCACCGTGTCGCCGTGTCGGGTGACATGCAGGAGTGCGCGGTTGGTGTTCACCGCCTGCTTGAGGTCGACCTCGCGCCGGGTGGCGAGGGTGAAGGGCGCCGTGCGGTAGAAGTCGTCGTAGAGGCTCCGCACCTCCTCCTCCGCGAGGTCGCAGCGGGTGTAGACGCTGGCCAGAATGCCGCGTGCGAAGTCGCCGCGCAGGGGCACGAAGTTCACCCGGCCGCCCCACGAGGGGTCGAGCCCCCGCAGCGTGCGTTCGATTTCGGCCAGATGCTGGTGCGTGAAGGCCTTGTAGACCGACAGGTTGTCCGTGCGCCAGCTGAAATGGGTCGTGGCCGAGGGTTTCACTCCGGCGCCCGTCGAACCCGTCACGGCCGTCACGTGCACTTCGTCGCGCAGGGCGCCCGCCGCGGCCAGCGGCAGCAGCGAGAGCTGGATCGCCGTGGCGAAGCAGCCGGGGTTGGCCACGCGCCGGGCCCGGCGGATGCGGTCGCGGTTCATTTCGGGCAGTCCGTAGACGAATCCGCACGACTCGTCGCGGAAATCCTGCGCCAGGTCGATGATCCGGAGCTCCGCCGGCACCTCGCGCTCCGAGAGCCACGTGCGGCTCTTTCCGTGCGCCGAGCAGAGAAAAACGACGTCGGCCGCCTCCAGGTCGTAGTCCGCCGCGAACCGCATTTCGGTTTCGCCCTCCAGACCGCCGTGGACCTCCGCGAGGCGGTTGCCCGCGTTGGAGGTGCTGTGGACGAAGGCGATTTCGGCCTCGGGGTGGTTCACGAGCAGGCGGATGAGCTCGCCGGCCGTATATCCGGCTCCGCCGATGATGCCGACGCGGATCATTTGCCGTTGCGTTTCTGAACGTTGAACCAGATCTTCATCGGATTGCCCAGAATCTTCGTGAAGCCCTTCACGTCGTCGGCCGTCCAGGCCCGGTTCACCTCGCCGTACTGGCCGAAGTCGGTCTTCATCAGATCGTAGGACGAGTCGACGCCCACGAGCGTGTAGCAGCGCGGCCGGAGGATCAGCTCCACCTCGCCCGTGACGTTGCGCTGCGAACTCTCGAGCATCGCCTCGATGTCGCGCATGACGGGGTCGAGATACTGGGCCTCGTGGAGGAACATGCCGTACCAGGTGGCCACCTGCTCCTTCCAGTAGAGCTGCCACTTGGTGAGCGTGTGCTTTTCGAGCATCCGGTGGGCGGCGATGATGAGCATCGGCGCGGCGGCCTCGAAGCCTACGCGGCCCTTGATGCCGATGATCGTGTCGCCGATGTGCATGTCGCGGCCGATGCCGTAGCGCGAGCCGATGGCCTCGACGGCGCGGATGGCTTCGACCTTGTCGGCGTAGGGACGCCCGTTGACGGCCTCGATCTCGCCGGCCCGGAACGCGATCCGGAGCCGCTCCTCGCCCTGTGCCTCGATCTGGCTCGGGTAGGCCTCCTCGGGAAGCGTCTCCTCGGAGCGGAGCGTCTCCTTGCCGCCGATCGAGGTGCCCCACAGGCCCTTGTTGATCGAATACTCCATCTTGCGGAAGTCGGCTTCGAAGCCGTGCCGCCGGAGGTAGTCGATTTCGTATTCGCGCGTGAGGGTCATGTCGCGCGTCGGGGTGATGATCTCGATTTCGGGGGCCAGAATCTGGAACGTCAGGTCGAAACGCACCTGGTCGTTGCCCGCTCCGGTCGATCCGTGGGCCACGGCGTCGGCGCCGATGCGTTTGGCGTATTCGATGATGGCGATGGCCTGGAAGATGCGCTCCGACGAGACCGAAATGGGGTAGGTGCCGTTGCGCAGGATGTCGCCCCAGACCATGTAGCGGATGCTCTTTTCGTAATACTCCTGCTCGATGTCGAGCGTGGCGTGCTTCACGGCGCCCAGCGCCAGCGCGCGCTGTTCGATGCGTTCGAGTTCGGCCTGCGTGAAGCCGCCCGTGTTGGCGATGGCGGTGTAGACGTCGCAGCCCTTCTCCTCGGAGAGGTATTTCGCGCAGAACGAGGTGTCCAGACCGCCGCTGAACGCCAGCACGACTTTTTTCTTTTCCATATTTCGATCGTTTTTCATTTCAGGTGGAACATCTTTTTCAGCTTGTTTTTCAGAAACATGACGTAGGGCGTCAGGCGCGATTGCCGGGGCTTCTCCCCCGCCGGGTCGTAGAGCATGCCCGTGCAGAGGCACATGCGGCGGCCGTTGCGCTGGAGGATGTCGTAGTTGACGCATCCCTGGCATCCCTGCCAGAACTCCTCGTCTTCGGTCAGCTCCGAAAAGGTCACGGGAACGTAACCCATGCGCGAATTGAGCTTCATGACCGGCAGCGATGTGGTGATGCTGAACAGCTTGGCATAGGGAAACCGCCGTCGGGCCAGCTCGAAGGTTCGTCGCTTGATCCGCTCCGCCAGTCCCATGTGGCGGTATTCGGGGTCGACGATGAGTCCCGAGGTGGCGACGAAGTCGCCGTGCCCCCAGCACTCGATGTAGCTGAAACCGACCAGTCTTTCGCCGTCCAGCGCCACGACGGCTTTGCCTCCGGTCATTTTTGCGGCGATGTACTGGGGCGAACGCTTGGCGATGCCCGTACCCCGCTGTAGGGCCGACTCGTAGATCAGATCGCAGATACGCTGGGCGTAGTGCGCGTGCGACGAGTCGGCGAAGACGACGCTGATGGAGTGGTTGTTCATCTATCGGTGTGTGGGTGTTGTGTGTGTCAGTTGATGCGCCAGACGCGCTGGACGCCCTTGATGCGCGTGATCGAATGGATGAGCTTGTCGACGATGCCCGTGCCGGGAACCTCGACCGCGACGGTGCCGGCCACGCAGCCGCCCGGGGCGCTCTCGAAGTTGATCGAGCGGATGTTGAGCTTCAGGTCGCGGCTGATGACCTCGGTGATGTGGTTGGCCATGCCCGTGGTGTCGGCCGCCACGATGCGGATCGTCACGCGGAACGCCCCCTCGGCCGACTGGCGCCAGCGGGCGTCGATCACCCGATAGGGGTAGTTTTCGCGCATGCGGCGGGCGTTGGGACAGTCGGTGCGGTGGATGGTGATGCCCGCGTTGATGGTCACGAAGCCGAACACGTCGTCGCCCTTGATGGGGTTGCAGCAGCGGGCCAGCTTGTACTGGATTTTCGAGATGTCGTCGTCGATGATGAGCGCATCCTGCGGCGCGGCGCTCTCGCGTGCGGGATGCAGGGCCGCTTTCTGACGCTCGAGTTCGGCCGCGGCGGCGCGGCGCTCCTCGTCGGCCTGGCCCGACAGGTGGCGCGTGAGCAGCTCCTTGATGGTCAGGAAGTCGAGTTTCTGCGTGGCGATCAGCGCGTAGACCTCGGTGCCCAGGCGCAGCTTGAAGTGCTTGGCCAGGTAGGCCACCGCCTCGTCCATGGTCATCGCTATCTTCCAGTTCCGGATCTTGCGCTCGAGCTCCTCGCGACCCATGCGCGTGTGTTTGGCCTGCTCCTCGCGCAGGAAGGATTTGATCTTGTTGCGCGCCTTGGAGGTGACGACCACCGACAGCCAGTCGGCCTTGGGCGTCTGGTCTTTCCGGGTCTGTATCTCGACGATGTCGCCGTTGTGCAGCACGTCGCGGATCGATGCCGGACGGTTGTTGACCTTGCCGCTCACGCACGAGGCGCCCAGCGACGTGTGGATGTCGAAGGCGAAGTCGAGCAGCGTGGCCCCTTCGGGCAGCTTGCGCAGGTCGCCGTTGGGCGTGAAGACGAAAATCTCGCCCGAGGCGGGGGTCGCGTCGAAACGCTGGGCCAGCGAATGGGTCGTGTCCTCCATCAGTTCGCGCAGGCGGCTCAGCCACTGCTCGCTGGTCTTGGCCCCCTGGTTCACCCCCTTGTAGCGCCAGTGGGCCGCGATGCCCCGTTCGGCCACGGCGTCCATGCGCTCGGTGCGGATCTGCACCTCGACCCAGCGGCCGTCGGCCGAGACGGTCGTGTGGAGCGATTCGTAGCCGTTCGACTTGGGAATCGAAATCCAGTCGCGCATGCGCGTGGGGTTGGGGGTGTAGAAATCGGTCACTACGGAGTAGACCGTCCAGCATTGCTGCTTTTCGGCTTCGGGCGGACAGTCGATGATGATGCGGATGGCGAAGATGTCGTAAACCCCCTCGAACGGGACGTGCTGCTTGTGCATCTTGGTCCAGATCGAGAAGACCGACTTGGTGCGGCTCTTGATGTGGTAGCGGATGCCCAGTCTGCGCAGCCGCTCCTCGATGGGCACCACGAACCGGGCGATGAAGGCGCGGCGTTCGGCGGCGCTCTCCTCGAGTTTGGCCACGATGAGTTCGTAGTCCTTGGGTTCGAGGTATTTCAGGGCGATGTCCTCCAGTTCGCTCTTGATTTCGTAGAGACCCAGTTTGTGGGCGATCTGCGCATAGAGGTTCATCGATTCCCAGCTCTTCTTGCGGCGCTTCTCCCGGGGGAAGATGTCGAGCGAACGCATCACTTCGAGCCGGTCGGCCAGCTTGATGAGGATCACGCGCGGGTCTTCGGAGTAGCTCACGATCAGGTCGCGGAAGTTGTCGGCCTGCTCCTTGGCCGCCTTGAGCTTGAGTTCCGAGATGTTGGCCAGACCCGTGGTGATGCCTGCGACCGCTTCGCCGAAACGGGCGCGGATGTCGTTCATGAGGGCCAGGAACTCCTCGGCGGGGCGCTGCTTGTGGGCCAGACGCACGACGTCGTGCAGGATGGCGGCGAGGGTCGAGTTGCGCCCCAGCCCCACTTCGGCGATGACGATCGAGGCCACGGCCGCCGCATGCTCCAGCAGCGGCCGCCCGTCGTAGCGTTCGACGCCCGACAGCTTTTCGTCGGCATACTCCAGCGCCTCGTCGACGAGCGCTCCGGTCTGCGGCGAAAAGCTCTCGCGCACGAGTGCGCGGAGGGATTCGTAGTGCGAAAAGTCCATTTTTAACCTAACCTGGTGTCTCCCCGGCAAAGTTAGAAAAAAAATCATAATTTTGGCTTCCGGAAACGATATGCTTCGATCATGCAACGCAAAGAGAGAAAGAAAACTTATGTCGCCACGCCGGGCGAGGAGCGGGCCAATGCCGTTTCGCACGGCGTCCTGGCGGCGCTCGCGCTGGCGGCTCTGCCGTTTTCGGCCGTTTGGACCAGCCGGCACGCGTCGGGCGGGGCGGGGGCTGCGGTTCCGGTGTCGGTGTTCGTCGCGTCGGTCTTCCTCATGCTGCTCGTCTCGACGCTCTACCATTCGATGCCCCGGGGCTCGCGGCAGAAGGAGATTTTTCACCTTCTCGACCACATCTTCATCTACGTGGCCATCGCCGGGAGCTACACGCCGGTGGCCCTGCTGGTCATCGGCGGCTGGCAGGGGCGGCTCATCGCCGCCGTGCAGTGGATCATGGTGCTGTTCGGCGTCTTTTACAAGTCGCTGTGCCGGCGGTCGGCGCCGGGCGTGAGCCTTGCGATCTATCTGGTCATGGGGTGGACGATCGTCTTCTTCCTGCCGCTCTTCGTGCGCCGGGCCGAGCCCGCACTGCTGGCCCTGATCGCGGCCGGCGGCGTGTGCTATACGCTCGGAGCCTGGTTCTATGCCCGCAAGGGATTCCGCTATCACCATCTGGTGTGGCACCTGTTGATCGGTCTGGGTGCGGCGTGCCACTTCGCGGGGATCGTTTTTTTCATCCGATAGATCGGGTCGGCCCCGGCCGCGGGGTTTGCGCCGACGGCTGCCGAAGTGCTTCCGGCAGCCGTCGTCCGACGTATTTCGGGCAGGAAAATCGGGCGGAAAAACGGGTGCGGGACCGCGAACACCTGTGACGCAAGTTTTTTCGGAATTCCCTGCGGAATCCCTTCCGGTCGCCGCACCCGTATGGGTACAAAAAATGGGCGTCAGTGCAACCTTACAGATGGCCTTGCGAGCCTTGATTGGTATGTTGCCCCACACGCCCAAGTCCGCCTGCGGCATTTTGCCGCAGACATGACCGGGGTTGCAGACACGTTCGATACCAAAAAACCCATTATACGTTGCCGCATAACGGTCGCAAGTCTTCTGTAAGTAAGTTGTGCCTAACCTTCGAAAAAAATTGTCACGGTCTTTGCTGTGCCGTCACGGAGCAAATGTAAGAAATTTTTTCGTTACATGCATTAATGCACGTACAAAAAGATTGCATTGATTCTTTTTTTTGTAGCCGTGAAGAAGGGGCAGCCGAAACGAACGGACGAACGGTTGATGCATCTGATCGTCGGACGATTGAAGGAGTTGCGTGTGAAGAGCGGGTATTCGCAGGAATATGTGATCGAACACACGCGCCTGAATCTTTCACAGTATGAGGCCGGTATGCGCCTGCCTTCGTTCGATTCGCTGTCTATATTGTGCCGCTTCTACGGGATCTCGCTCCGCGAATTCTTCTCGACGATCGACTATCCGCATCGCGACGGGCGTTGATTCCCGTCCGGCTTCCCGCCCCATCCGTTTATCTGTCCTGTTCCGCCCTGTCCGGCCCGTCCGCTTGCCCGGCGGAGCGGCCGCAGCCGTCTCTGCGGTCCGCCGCCTCGGAGCGGGGGATGCCGGGAGGCGCCGTCCGATCTTTCAGCGCTTGCGTACGGTGTATATCCGGTCGCAGGGCAGGGCGTAGCGCTTTCGCTCTTCGGCGGAGAGTGTCGCGGCGTAATCCGTTTCGGCGACTTCGAAGCCCGCTTCGCGCAGCCGGTCGGCATAGTCGCGGCCGTAGATGCGCCGGTGGTCGTACTGACCGAAAATGCGGGTCCGCTCTGCGGGGTCGACGATCGTGTCGTCCTCGAAGGTCCTCTCGCGGCCGCGGTCCACGGGCGAGAGGATGACGCCCCAGCCGCCCGGGCGCAGGATGCGGCGGAGTTCGCCGAGGGCCCGGCGGTCGTCGGCGACATGTTCCAGCAGGTGGTTGCACAGCACCGCGTCGAACGATTCGTCGGGCAGGGGGATGCGCTGCACGTCGAAATGCAGGTCGGCGAGCGGACTCTCCAGATCGGCCGTGACATACCGCTGGGGATGCGCGGCGAAAAGGGGCTTCAGGCGGCGCAGGATGCACGCCTCAGGGGCGATGTGGAGCGTCCGCGGCAGGGTGCGCACGAGGTCGGTCTCGCGCGTGAGCCAGAGCCACAGCAGCCGGTGGCGTTCGAGCGAGAGGCAGTTGGGACACAGGGCGTTGTCGCGCGGACGGACATATCCGTAGGGCAGGAATTTCCGGTAGCGGGCGCCGCATACGGGACATTCGACGCCCCGTCCCCGGTAGAGAAGTCCGGCCAGCGGCACGGCCCATCCGGCCACGCGCTGCAGCACGGGGCGGGGGATGCGGTTCAGGGCCCAGCGGATGATTCGCTTCATGATTTTTCCAGAATTTCGGTCACCTCCCGCTCGGCTTTCAGCAGCCGCTCCCTGCACGAGGCGATGAGCGCGGCGGCGCGCCCCACTTCGCGGGAGAGCTCGTCGACGGAGACCTCCTGCTGCTGGATGCGTTCCAGAATTCGTTCCACTTCGGCCATGGCCTCCTCGTATGCGATCATTTTCTTTGCCATATTCTCTTTTTTTGAACCGTTGCTTCGATCGTGCCGTCGGCGAATCTGATCTCCACGCCCTCGCCGGGCTGCGCTTCGGAGGCCGACCGCAGGGTTAGTCCGCCGCTGTGCACCAGGGCGAACCCCAGCCGCAGCAGCCGTTCGGGACGGTGCGCCTCGGCGATGTCGCCGGCCCGGACGAGCCGCAGTCGCTGACGGGTCAGCAGCTCGCGGACGGCTGCGGCGAGCTGCGGCTCCCATCCTGCGGCGCGTGCCCTCTCTCCGGCGATCCGCGCGCCGCAGAGCCGTTCCAGGTCGCCCGCCGCCCGCTCCAGCCGCAGCCGCTGGTCGTGGGCCCGGCGGAGTGTGGCCGCATGCAGGGCGGCGGCCGCCCGGGCGATTCCCGCCTCGAAGGCGGCGGCGCGCTCGACGAACCATCCGGCCACGGCCGTCGGCGTCTTGAGCGCCCGGAATGCCACCAGATCGGCCACGCTGGTGTCCTTGTCGTGGCCGATGCCCGTCACCACGGGCAGCGGGAACTGGGCCACGTGGGCGCAGAGCCGGTAGGCGTTGAAACAGTTGAGGTCGCTCTGCGAGCCGCCTCCGCGGATCAGCGCCACGGCATCGAACTCTCCGGCCCGTTCGGCCACGGCGCAGAGCGCCGCGACGATCGAGCTTTCGGCTTCGGCGCCCTGCACGTAGGCGTCGAAGAGCGTGAGGCGGAAGCGGTAGGGGCTCTTGTCGAGCTCCTTGCAGAAATCGCGGTAGCCCGCCGCCTGCGCGCTCGACACCACGGCGATGCGCTGCATGACGGCCGCGGCTTCGGTCTGGCGGTTCATCTCCCATACGCCGTCGTTTTGCAGTTGCAGGATGGTCTGCTGCCGCTGGCGCTCCATGTCGCCGAGCGTGTACGAGGGGTCGATGTCGGTGATCTGGAGCGAGAAGCCGTAGATTTCGTGGTAGCTCACGAGCACTTTGGCCAGAATCTGCAACCCCGGGGCGAGCGGCTGTCCGGTTTCCCGTTCGAAGCCCTCTGCGATGCGGGTGTAGCTGCCGTTCCAGATCACGGCGCGGGCCTGGGCCGTGGGCACGCCGTTCGAGCCCCCCTTCTCGACCAGCTCCAGGTAGCAGTGGCCCGAGTGGTTGCGTTTGAGCTCCGAGATTTCGGCGCTGACCCACACGGGCAGTTCGAACCGCTCTTCGAGCGACCGTTTCACCGCGCGCTGCAACTCGCGGAGGGTCATGGGCCGCGGCTGGCTCATCGGCCCAGCAGGATGCCTGCCGTGAGCAGCGCTCCGAACAGCAGAATGTTGCGGGCCGTTTCGCCCAGACAGACGTTGAGCGCCTCGCCGCGGCCGATGCGCACCATCTTGCGCCAGGTCATGACGTGAACGGCCAGATAGGGCAGGGGCAGCAGGGCGGCCCACGTGAGCCCGTCGGCCAGCAGCGTGAGGCAGAGTGCGGCGGCCGTGATGCCCAGCAGCAGGTAGCCCAGACTTCCGAAGCGCGCCCCCAGCCGGACGACGACCGTGCGCTTGCCGCACCGCGCATCCTCCTCCCGGTCGCGGAAGTTGTTGACCATGAGCATCGTGTCGATCACCAGCCCGCAGGCGAGCGCCGTCGCGGTGGCCGGCCAGGTCCAGCGGCCGGTCTGGATGTAGTAGAGGAATCCCACGGGCACCAGACCGAAAAAGAGGACGACGGCCGCATCGCCCAGACCGTGGTAGGCCAGCGGCCAGGGTCCGGCGGTGTAGAGGAAGGCGAAAATCAGGCAGAGCGCTCCCGTGGCGACCAGCTCCCAGCCGCCGAAGCGGAGCGATCCGAAGCGGAGGGCCCAGAGGAGCAGTCCGCAGCCGGTGAGGACCGCCGCTGCGGTGAAAGCCGCGATGCCGCGCTTCATGGCCGGCAGGGTGATGTAGCCTTTGGCGAATGCGCGGTCGGGGCCGAGCCGGTCGGGCCGGTCGGCGCCTTTGAGAAAGTCCCAGAGGTCGTTGACCAGGTTGGCCGTGCATTGCATCAGCACGGCGAAAAGCAGTCCGAGGAGTGCCGGAAGCGGGTGCAGCGAGCCGTCGGCAAAGGCGAGGGCCGAAGCTACGGCGGCCAGAATCACGGAGTCGACCAGACTGTAGGGCCTTACGGCCAGTATCCAGGCAGCGAATGAATTGGGTTTCATGATGGGTGCGGATTTCGTTTTGCGGGTGTTCAGCGGATGACCAGTTCGACGGGCGGCGGCATGGGTTTGCCTTCGGGCAGCTGGACGCTCACCACGCCCCGGCTTTCGACGGGGCGCCCGTTTTTCATGGCCGGCAGCCAGCGGGGCGCCTCGGCGAGCGCTTTGAGCACGCGCCGGCAGAGGCGGCTGTCGGTCGATTCCAGCGTCCGGTCGACTTCGAGCGCGCCCTCCTCGGTGATGCGGTAGCGCACGACCACGCGGGCGGCCGGCTCGTCGTCGTCCCAGCGGACGCGGCGGGCGATGTAGGCGCCCAGCGTCGTGTCGGCTTCGAAGCGCGCGGGGGTGTCGTAGCGCAGCGTGATGAGCAGCACGCCGTCTGCGGCCCGCCCGCCGTAGCGGGCGATGGTCTCCTCGTCGGCCGGAAGCTCCTCGATGCGCTCGATGTCGCGGGCCGGAATCGAGGCGATTTCGTCGCGCGGCTCTCCGTTGACGAGGTAGAGCGGCCGTTGTGCCGCCAGCGGCAGAACGGCGAGGAGTGCGGCGATAAGCGGCGGAAAACGTTTCATGGTCGGGACTTTCTCGTCCGAACGGAGGATGCGGCCGGAAAATTGTGCGGCTACAGCTCGCTCTCCTTGAGCCGCTCGGCGTTCTCGGCCACGATCAGGTGGTCGATGCAGTCCTGGATGTCGCCGTCCATGAAGGCCGAGAGGTTGTAGATCGTGTAGTTGATGCGGTGGTCGGTGATGCGCCCCTGCGGGTAGTTGTAGGTGCGGATCTTGGCCGAGCGGTCGCCCGTCGAGACCATCGTCTTGCGCTTCGAGGCGATTTCGTCCAGATACTTCGAGTATTCGAGGTTGAAGACGCGCGTGCGCAGCTCCTCGAACGCCTTGTCGAAGTTCTTGAGCTGCGACTTCTGGTCCTGGCACTGCACGACGATGCCCGTGGGGATGTGCGTCAGGCGGATGGCCGAATAGGTCGTGTTGACCGACTGTCCGCCGGGGCCCGAGGCGCAGAAGATGTCCTTGCGGATGTCGTTCATCGAGATTTCGACGTCGAACTCCTCGGCTTCGGGCAGCACGGCCACCGAGGCCGCCGAGGTGTGGACGCGGCCCTGCGTTTCGGTCTGGGGCACGCGCTGCACGCGGTGCACGCCCGATTCGTACTTCAAGGTGCCGTAGACGTTCTGGCCCGTGACCTTCATGACCACCTCCTTGTAGCCGCCCGCGGCGCCGTCCGAGAACGAGGTGATCTCGTAGCGCCAGCCCTTCGATTCGATGTATTTGGTGTACATGCGCAGCAGGTCGCCGGCGAAGATGGCCGCCTCGTCGCCGCCCGTGCCGCCGCGGATCTCCATGATGGCGTTCTTCGAGTCCTGCGGGTCCTTGGGGATGAGCAGCAGCTTGATCTCCTCCTCCATCGATGCGATCTGCGGCTCCAGCTCGGCGATCATTTCGCGGGCCATTTCGCGCATCTCCTCGTCCTTGTCGTTCACGAGCGTGTCCTTGGCTTCGGCGAGGTTGGCCACGGCCGTGCGGTAGCGCTCCGAAGTCTCGATGATGGGCTCCAGCTCCTTGTACTCCTTGTTCAGCTCGACGAACTGTTTGACGTCGGCGATCACTTCGGGGTCGGTGAGTTTCTGCCCCACCTCTTCGTATTTGAGTTTCAACCCGTCGAGCCGGGTGAGGATGGTGTTGTCTGCCATTTTTCAGGTGAAAGGTTTTTATAAAAATTGTTTTTTGCGTTCCGGTCTTCGTCCGGTGCGGGCCGGAGCCGGCGGAGGCGGCGCAGCTGCGAGTCGCAAGCCTGCGCCGGGGGCTCCGGCTTGCCTGCCCGAAGGCGGACTTTGGCGACGATTCCCGGCACAGCCGAGGCGCCTCGGCCGCTTATTTTGCGGTCTCTCCGGTCCGGCGCCCGAGCCAGTCGAGCACGCTCCGCTGCCATTGCTCCTTGTAGCGGAAGCCGTCGAGAATCCCCCAGCCGTGGTCGCCCGAGGGATAGATGTGCATCGAAGCCTCGATGCCCTGCTCCTTGAGGGCTTCGTAGTAGCGCGTGCTGTTCACGGGCGGCACGATGCGGTCGTCGTCGGAGAGGAGCAGCAGCGCGGGCGGCGTCTGCCGGTCGACGCGGTTTTCGAGCGAGTAGCATGCGGTCAGCTCCGGGGTGCGGCCGCCGCCCAGCAGGTTGTCGAACGAGCCGGCGTGCCCCTTGCCCGCTTCGCCCGTGATGACCGGGTAGAAGAGCAGCGTGAAGGCGGGCCGCGTCCGGGCCATCGTCGAGGTCATGGCCGCGAGGTGGCCTCCGGCCGAGAATCCGGCGATGCCCACCCGTTCGGCGGTGAAGCCCGTGGCGCCCGCTTCGAGCCCCGCGAGGATGCGGATGGCCCGCTCGGCATCCTCGAGCGGCACCTCGGGGTGTCCGTTGGGCATGCGGTACTTGAGCACGGCGGCCGTGATGCCGTTGGAGGCCAGCCACTTGGCCACGTCGTAACCCTCGTAGTCCATGCAGAGGACCTGATAGCCCCCGCCCGGACAGATCACGACGGCCAGCCCCGTGTTTTTCGCCGGGTCGGCCGGGAAGAGGTACAGCTCCGCGTCGGAGGTGTTGCCGATGCGGTCCGGCGCGATCTCGGTTTCGGGCGCGGTGATGCCGTTGGAGTGGGGCGCCGTGGCGTTGTCCCAGATCTTCACGGTGAATGCCTGCCCGTAGTCGCGGGGCTGCGCCGCGAGCGTGCCGGCTGCGAAGAGCAGCAGCAGGGTGAGCCGTCTCATGTCAGATGACGATGTTGATGATCTTGCCCGGCACGACGATCACCTTCTTGGGCGCCTTGCCGTCGAGCCACTTCTGCGCTTCGGGCTGCGTCACCACGTCGGCCCGGATAGCGTCGGGCGCGGCGTCTGTCGGGTACTCCTTTTTGAAGCGCAGTTTGCCGTTGACCGAAACGGGATACTCGAAGGCGCTCAGCGCGAGGTACTTCTCGTCGAAGGCCGGGTAGGTCGCGTCGCACACCGAGCCTTCGTGGCCGAGCACCTCCCACAGCTCTTCGGCCAGGTGCGGCGCGAAGGGTGCGAGCAGCACCGTGAGCGGTTCGAGGACGGCGCGCTTGGAGCATTCGCCCAGCTCGTTGAGGCAGATCATGAAAGCCGCCACGGAGGTGTTGAACGAGAAGTTTTCGATGTCGTCGGTGACCTTCTTGATCGTCTTGTGCAGCGTGCGCAGCTCCTTGTCGGTGGCCGCCTCGTCGGTCAGAAGCAGCTGGCCGTCGCGGTCGAAGAAGAGGCGCCAGAAGCGGCGCAGGAACTTGTGCACGCCGTCGATGCCGTTGGTGTCCCACGGCTTGGATTGCTCCAAGGGGCCGAGGAACATCTCGTACATGCGCAGCGTGTCGGCGCCGTAGTTGTCGACGATGTAGTCGGGGTTGACGACGTTGTACATCGATTTGGACATCTTCTCGACGGCCCAGCCGCAGACGTATTTGCCGTCTTCCAGGATGAATTCGGCGTTGCGGAAGTCGGGCATCCAGCGGCGGAACGCCTCGGTGTCGAGGATGTCGTTGCGGACGATGTTGACGTCGACGTGGATCTCCTGCGTTTCGTACTGCTCTTTGAGGCCGCAGGATACGAACTTGTCGGTGCCGACGACGCGGTAGACGAAGTTCGAGCGTCCCTGGATCATGCCCTGGTTGACGAGCTTCTTGAACGGCTCCTCCTCGCAGACATAGCCCAGGTCGTAGAGGAACATGTTCCAGAAGCGCGAATACATCAGGTGGCCCGTGGCGTGCTCGATGCCGCCGACGTAGAGATCGACCGAGCGCCAGTATTCGTCGGCCTCGCGGCCCACGAGCGCGCTGTCGTTGTGCGGGTCCATATAGCGGAGGTAGTAGGCCGACGACCCGGCGAATCCGGGCATGGTCGAGAGCTCGTAGGGGTATCCCTCGGGCGTATGCCATCCCTCGACGCGCGCCAGCGGCGGCTCGCCCTCGGCCGTGGGACCGAAGTTTTCGATGGGAGGCAGCTCCAGCGGCAGCTTGTCGGCCGTGAGGGGATGGGCCACGTCGTCCTTGTAGTAGATCGGGAACGGCTCGCCCCAGTAGCGCTGGCGCGAGAAGATGGCGTCGCGCAGGCGGTAGTTGACCAGCCGTTTGCCCAGTCCGCGGCGCTCCACCTCGTCGAACATTAGGCCGATGGCCTCCCTGACCTCCTTGCCGTCGAGGAAGCCGGAGTTGATGAGCCTGCCCTCTTTGGCGTCGTAGGACTCCTTCGCAAGGTCGCCGCCCTCGACCACGGGCACGATGTCGAGCCCGAAGTGGCGGGCGAAGGCGTAGTCGCGCGAGTCGTGGGCCGGAACGGCCATGATGGCGCCCGTGCCGTAGCCGGCGAGCACATAATCGGAAATATAGATGGGGATGGCCTTGCCGGTGAAGGGGTTGACGGCATAGGAGCCGGTCGCCACGCCGCTCACGCGCCGCGTTTCGGCGATGCGTTCGCGTTCGGAGCGCTTGCGGGCCTGCGCGATGTACTCCTCGACGGCGGCCCGGTTGTCGGGCGTGGTGAGCTCGCCGACCCACTCGTGCTCGGGGGCGATGACCATGAACGTCACGCCGAAGATGGTGTCGGGGCGCGTGGTGAAGATTTCGAGCTTCTTGTCCGAGCCCTCGATGTCGAAGAAGACCTGCGCGCCGACCGACCGGCCGATCCAGTTGCGCTGGATCTCCTTGAGCGAGTCGCTCCAGGCGAGCTTGTCGAGCCCGTCCAGCATGCGCTGGGCATAGGCCGTCACGCGCAGCAGCCACTGCTTCATGCGTTTCTGCTCGACGGGATAGCCGCCGCGCACCGACAAGCCGTCGCGCACCTCGTCGTTGGCCAGCACGGTGCCCAGCTTGGGACACCAGTTGACCATCGTGTCGGCCCGGTAGGCGAGGCGGTAGTTCTGCAAAACCTGCTCCCGGCGCGCCTCGTCCCAGCCGTTCCACTCGTCGGCCGTGAAGTGCAGCTCGACGGTGCAGGCGGCGTCGAGCCCCTCGCTGCCGTATTTGGCGAAGGCATCGGTGAGCTCGGCGATGGGCCGCGCCTTTTGGGTGTCGTTGCAGTAGTAATGGCCGTACATCTCGAGGAACGCCCACTGCGTCCACTTGTAATAGGCCGGATCGCACGTGCGCACCTCGCGGTTCCAGTCGAACGAAAAGCCGATCTTGTCCAGCTGCTCGCGGTAGCGGGCGATGTTGCGCTCGGTCGTCACGGCCGGGTGCTGCCCCGTCTGGATGGCGTACTGCTCGGCCGGCAGCCCGAAAGCGTCGTAGCCCATCGGGTGCAGGACGTTGAAGCCCCGCAGCCGCTTGTAGCGTGCGAAGATGTCCGAAGCGATGTAACCCAGCGGATGGCCCACGTGCAGCCCCGCGCCCGAGGGGTAGGGGAACATGTCCAGCACGTAGAATTTGGGACGCGAAGGGTCGGCCTCGACGCGGTAGGTGCCGCGCTCTTTCCAGCGCTGCTGCCATTTCGATTCGATCGCTTTGAAATCGTATTCCATGTGTTTGCGGATTTGTCGGATGAATTTCCCGCAAAAATAACGAAAACTTTTCGTAATGCGGTAATTTCGGGCGCTAATTCGCGCGTCCGGTGCCGAAAAACGACTTTTTCGGGGCCCGCTCCGAATCCGCCTGCGCAAGATTCGCGAGGATGTCCGTCCGGTGCTTTTATGTGTTGACAATCAGTCGTATATCGAATTTGTTATAAATGAAGCCTATTTGTTTGTGTTTTTTATAATTAAAAAGAATCGGCAAATCGTGAAAAACCTCGCGAAACGCGCCAAAAAGATGCCTTTATATAGGGTAATTCAAAAAAAATGCGTACCTTTGCAGTCCATTTTGGACAATGGAGATAGATTTTTTAACCATTAAAGGACAGTTTAAGAAATGCCAACTATTCAACAGTTAGTGAGAAACGGCCGCGTAGCGCTCGACGACAAGTCGAAGTCGCCCGCGCTGGCTGCGTGTCCCCAGCGCCGGGGCGTGTGCACCCGTGTGTACACCACCACCCCGAAGAAGCCTAACTCGGCGATGCGTAAGGTGGCGCGTGTGCGTCTGACCAACGGCAAGGAGGTCAACGCCTACATTCCCGGCGAGGGCCACAACCTGCAGGAGCACTCGATCGTGCTCGTCCGCGGCGGTCGTGTGAAGGACCTCCCCGGCGTGCGCTACCACCTGGTGCGCGGTGCGCTCGACTCGGCCGGTGTCGACGGCCGCCGTCAGCGTCGTTCGAAGTACGGTGCCAAACGGCCCAAAGCAGGCAAATAGTCAGAGGAACAATTAACGGTTTCCCGCCCGGAACGCAAGGAGGGCTGCGGAAACGACCCATGAAAACAATCTTTAATAGCAATGAGAAAAGCTAAGCCAAAAAAGCGAATTCTACTTCCGGATCCGAAGTTCGGCGACGTGGCAGTGACCCGTTTCGTGAACAACCTCATGCTGGATGGTAAGAAGAGTATTGCCTACACCATTTTCTACGACTCGCTGGAGCTGGTGGGCAAGAAGATGAAGGATGCTGATAAATCTCCGCTGGAAATCTGGAAACAGGCTCTGGAGAACATCACGCCCCAAGTCGAAGTGAAATCGAAGCGTATCGGTGGCGCGACGTTCCAGGTTCCCATGGAGGTTCGGCCGGAGCGCAAGATTTCTATTTCCATGAAAAACCTTGTCCTCTACTCCCGCAAGCGCGCCGGCAAGACGATGGCAGAGAAGCTTTCCGCCGAAATAGTGGATGCCTACAACCAGCAGGGCGCCGCCTTCAAACGCAAGGAGGAGATGCACCGCATGGCCGAGGCCAACAAGGCATTCGCACACTTTAGATTCTAAAAAAGGAGACTGACAGATGGCAACCAGAGATTTAAATTACACTCGCAATATCGGCATCATGGCTCACATCGATGCCGGTAAGACCACCACGTCGGAGCGTATCCTTTTTTACACGGGTAAAACCCACAAGATCGGCGAGACGCACGAAGGCGCAGCCGTTATGGACTGGATGGTTCAGGAGCAGGAGCGCGGTATCACGATCACCTCGGCCGCGACGACCGCATTCTGGAACTACAAGGGCAACCAGTATCAGATCAACCTGATCGACACTCCGGGACACGTGGACTTCACCGTCGAGGTGGAGCGTTCGCTGCGCGTGCTGGACGGCGCCGTTGCGACGTTCTGCGCCGTGGGCGGCGTCGAGCCTCAGTCGGAGACCGTATGGCGTCAGGCCGACAAGTACAACGTCCCCCGTCTGGGTTATGTCAACAAGATGGACCGTACGGGCGCCGACTTCTTGGCCGTGTGCGCGCAGATCAAGGAGCACTTCGGTGCGACGGCCCTGCCGGTCGTTCTTCCCATCGGCGCCGAGGACAAGTTCGAGGGTCTGGTAGACCTTATATATAATAATGCGATCTACTACTACGACGACAAGACCGTACGCGACAACTTCGAGCTGAAGGAGATTCCCGAATCGATGAAGGCCGAGGCTGCCGAATGGCGCGCCAAGCTCATCGAAGAGGTTGCGGCGACCGACGACGCCCTGATGGAGAAATTCTTCGAGGATCCGGATTCGATCACGGCCGAGGAGCTGCTCGCAGCTATCCGCAAGGCCACGATCTCGATGCAGGTCGTGCCGATGCTCTGCGGTTCGTCGTTCCACAACAAGGGCGTACAGAAACTGCTCGACTACGTGATGGCTTTCCTGCCTTCGCCGCTCGACGTGCCCGCAGTGACGGGTATCAACCCCAAAACCGAGAAGGAAGAGACGCGTAACGCCTCCGAGGACGATCCGTTCTGCGGTCTGGCGTTCAAGATCGCTACCGACCCGTTCGTAGGCCGTCTGGCTTTCGTGCGCGTTTACTCCGGTAAACTGGACGCAGGTTCCTATGTGCTGGATACCCGCAGCGGCAAGCGCGAGCGTATCAGCCGTATCTACCAGATGCACGCCAACAAGCAGAATCCGATGGAGACCGTCGGCGCCGGCGATATCTGCGCTGCCGTAGGTTTCAAGGAGATTCGCACGGGCGACACGCTCTGCGCCGAGAATGCACCGATCGTTCTGGAGCAGATGACCTTCCCCGAACCGGTGATCGGTCTGGCGGTCGAGCCTAAGACCCAGAAGGACCTCGACAAACTCGGCATCGCGCTGGGTAAGCTGGCCGAGGAAGACCCCACCTTCACGGTGCATACCGACGAGGATTCGGGACAGACCGTCATCAGCGGTATGGGCGAGCTGCACCTCGATATCATCGTAGACCGTCTGCGCCGCGAGTTCGGTGTGGAGATCAACCAAGGCGCTCCTCAGGTCAACTACAAGGAGGCGCTCACCAAGACGGTTCAGCACCGCGAGGTCTTCAAGAAGCAGACCGGCGGTCGCGGTAAGTTCGCCGACATCATCTTCGAGATCGGTCCCGCCGACGAAGGTCAGATCGGACTCACGTTCGTGGATGAGGTCAAGGGCGGTAATATTCCCAAGGAGTTCATTCCTTCTGTTCAGAAAGGTTTTGCTTCGGCGATGGACAACGGCGCTCTGGCCGGCTACAAGATGGACTCGATGAAGGTTACCCTCAAGGACGGTTCGTTCCACCCGGTAGACTCCGACCAGCTCTCGTTCGAGATCGCTGCCCGTAACGGTTACCGCGCAGCTGCTCCCAAGGCCGGTTCGGTGATTCTGGAGCCCATCATGTCCGTGGAGGTCGTGACCCCTGAGGAGAGCATGGGTGATATCATCGGCGACCTGAACAAACGCCGCGGACAGATCACCGGCATGGAGTCCAAGGGCACGGCTCGCGTCGTGAAGGCCAAGGTTCCCCTGTCGGAAATGTTCGGCTATGTGACCGTGCTCCGCACCATTTCGTCGGGCCGCGCCACTTCGTCCATGGAGTTCTCGCACTTCGAGGAAGTTCCTGCCAACTTGGCCAAGGAGATCATCGAGAAAGCGAGTGGTAAACGTAAGGATATAGAATAAGAAAACATATGAACCAGAAGATTAGAATCAAGTTAAAGTCATTCGATCACAATCTCGTGGACAAATCGGCCGAGAAGATTGTGAAGACTGTGAAGAGCACGGGCGCCGTTGTGAGCGGTCCTGTGCCCCTTCCCACGCACAAGCAGATTTTCACGGTGAACCGCTCGACTTTCGTCAACAAGAAAGCCCGCGAGCAGTTCCAGCTCTGCACCTTCAAGCGCATCCTCGACATCTATTCGTCGACGCCCAAAACGATCGACGCGCTGATGAAACTGGAGCTTCCCTCAGGTGTGGAGGTCGAAATCAAGGTGTGATAACGGAAGGCTTGTACCTGTTGAGTATAGCAACGAAAGATCACTTTATTTATAACAAACAATCGACAACAAATGTCAGGACTTATTGGAAAGAAAATCGGAATGACTTCCGTTTACAGTGCCGAGGGTAAGAATATACCATGCACTGTCATTGAGGCTGGTCCGTGCGTTGTTACGCAAATCAAGACCGTGGAGAAGGACACCTACGAAGCGGTACAGATTGCCTATGACGAGAAAAGTGAAAAGCACACCAGCAGCAGTTTGTTAGGACACTTCAAGAAAGCCGGCACTACCCCTAAGCGCAAAATGGCTGAATTCAAGGGTATGCCCGAAGTGAATCTCGGCGACACGCTTACCGTGGAACTCTTCTCGGAAGAGGACTGGGTGGACGTGACCGGGATATCGAAAGGTAAAGGCTTCCAGGGCGTTGTGAAGCGTCACGGTTTCGGCGGCGTGGGCGGACAGACCCACGGTCAGCACAACCGTCAGCGCAAACCCGGTTCGCTGGGCGCATCGTCCTATCCCTCGCGCGTCTTCAAGGGCAAGCGCTTGCCCGGCCAGATGGGCGGTGAGCAGGTCAAGGTTTTGAACCTGCGCGTATTGAAAGTTATTCCTGAGAGCAACCTTATCCTCGTGAAAGGTTCGATTCCGGGAGCAAAGGGTGCTTATTTAACAATTGAGAAGTAGTATGGAATTAGCTGTTTTAAACACACAAGGAAAAGAAACGGGTCGTAAGGTAGTTCTTTCGGACGCCGTCTTCGGCGTGGAGGCTAATGACCACGCTATCTACCTCGACGTGAAGCAGTATCTTGCTGATCAGCGTCAGGGTACGCACAAGTCGAAGCAGCGCAACGAAGTCGCCGGCTCGACGCGCAAGCTCAAGCGTCAGAAAGGCACCGGCGGCGCCCGTTGCGGCAGCATCAAGTCTCCGCTGTTTCCGGGCGGCGGCCGTATCTTCGGTCCCCAGCCCCGCGATTACAGCTTCAAGCTCAACAAGAAGCTCAAGCAGCTCGCTCGTCGCAGCGCTTTGACCTACAAGGCTCAGGCAGGTGCGATCAGCGTCGTGGAAACCCTCTCGCTGGATGCTCCCAAGACCAAGGCTGTCGTGGCTTTGGCCGACGCACTGAAAGTTGCAGACAAGAAAGTGCTGCTGGTTCTCCCGGAGTCCAACGCCAATCTTCAGCTTTCGTGCCGCAACCTGCCTTACGTACAGCCCGTGCTGGCTCAGAACGTCTGCACCTACGACGTGATGAACGCATCGGCGATCGTGATGGTGGAAGGTGCCGAGAATGTTTTGAATACGATGTTAGCTTAAAAACGCAAGACACACAATGGAAATTATTATTAAGCCGGTTTTGACCGAAAAAATGACGATTCAGGGCGAAAAGTTGAATCGCTACGGTTTTATCGTTGACGTGAGGGCTAACAAGCTGCAGATTCGCAATGCCGTAGAGCAGATGTACAACGTCGTCGTGACGAATGTGAACACCGTGAACTACATGGGCAAACTCAAGAGCCGCTTTACCAAAGCCGGGCTTCTGGAGGGTCGCGCTAACAACTTCAAGAAGGCGATCGTCACCTTGAAGGACGGAGATAAGATAGATTTTTACAGTAATATCTAACGAAGATGGCAGTAAAAAAATTCAAACCCGTTACTCCGGGTACAAGACATAAGATCATCGGTACGTTCGACGAAATCACGACGAATAAGCCTGAGAAATCGTTGCTCAGCCCCCAGAAGAATTCGGGCGGACGCAACAATTCCGGTAAGATGACGGTCCGCTATATCGGCGGCGGTAACAAGCAGATGTATCGTAACATCGACTTCAAACGCACCAAGGACGGCATCGCTGCAACTGTAAAAACTATCGAGTACGATCCCAATCGTACCGCACGTATTGCACTTCTGGTATATGCCGACGGTGAGAAGAGCTACATCATCGCACCGAACGGACTCCAAGTGGGGCAGACCGTGGTAAGCGGCGCAGGCGTCGCTCCCGAAGTCGGAAACACGCTCTTCCTGAGCGAGATTCCGCTGGGTACGGTCATCCACAATATCGAACTCTACCCCGGTCAGGGAGCCGCGATGGCTCGCTCCGCCGGTTCTTACGCCCAGCTGCTGGCTCGTGAGGGCAAATTCGCCATCATCAAGCTGCCTTCGGGCGAGACTCGTATGGTACTCGTAACTTGCCGCGCTACCGTGGGTGTCGTGTCGAACATCGACCACAGCCTCGAAAGCTCCGGTAAGGCAGGTCGTGAGCGTTGGCTCGGCCGTCGTCCGCGCAACCGCGGCGTGGTGATGAACCCCGTCGATCACCCGATGGGTGGTGGCGAAGGCCGTGCGTCGGGTGGTCACCCGCGTTCGCGCAAGGGTCTCTTGGCCAAGGGTTACAAGACGCGTAATCCCAAGAAGACGACCTCGAAGTTTATTATTTCCAAGAAGAAAAAATAATTAAATAAGAGTACATAATGAGCCGTTCATTA
>USCH01000022.1 GCA_900553175.1 uncultured Alistipes sp.
GAGGGCCTCGATCACGGCATCCGACACCAGGAACCGCTCGGGGGGAACGGCCGCCCGCCCTTCGGCGAGGACGAGATGGCCCGACTGCCGCCAGGGCTCCGCGGCCCGGAGCAGCCGCTCCGTCCGCTGCGCTCCGAAGAGGCTGCGCAGCTGGCCGAGGTCGATTCCCTCGGATGTCCGCAGCCGGGTCATGACGTATTCGTTGTAGCGGTCGCGGTCGGTCAGGAGTTCGGTCTCGGGCGGCGTGCCGTGCGTGTATGCGTCGAGCGACGGGAGGTTCCAGCATCGCGTCGCACCGTCGTAGGAGTGGGCGCCGGGGCCGATGCCCAGATACTTTTCGCCGTGCCAGTAGGCGGCGTTGTGGCGGGCGCGGAATCCGGGGAGGGCGTAGTTCGACACTTCGTAGTGCTCGTATCCCGCGCGGGTCAGCGTTTCGTGTATCTCGAGGAATTCGCGCTCGCTGACCGCCTCCTCGACGGGCGTGAATTCGCCCCGGGCGGCCCGGCGTCCGAAGAGCGTGCGGGGTTCGACGGTCAAATGGTATGCCGAAATGTGGGGTATGCCCAGTTCGAGAAATCCGTCGAGCGTCCGCCGGAGGCTCTCGCCGCCGAATCCCGGGACGCCGAATATGAGATCGGCGGTCAGGTTGCCGAATCCGGCCCGCCGGGCCGTGCGGACCGCCTCGAGGGCCCGGGCGGCCGTGTGGCGGCGGTTCATCAGGCGCAGACACCCGTCGTCGAGCGACTGGATGCCGATCGAGAGGCGGTCGATGCCCGCTTCGAGCAGGGCGTCGAGATAGGGAGCGTCGAGGTCGTCGGGGTTGGCTTCGAGGGTGGTTTCCTCCACCGCCCGGCAGTCGAAGAGGCTCTCCGTGCGGGCGAGCAGCCGGGCGATCTGCCGCGGGGTGCAGAGCGACGGCGTTCCGCCGCCGAAGTAGCGCGTGCGGATCGGTTCGCCCCCGAGGTAGCTGCGCCGGGCCTCCAGCTCGCGGTGCATCGTTTCCAGCACCTCGTCCATGCGCGCGAGCGCCGCGCTGCGGAAAAAGTCGCAGTAGGCGCAGATGCGTTTGCAGAAAGGTATGTGGTAGTAGATGCCTGCCATGGTGCGTTTCTCCGCCGGTTCGGACGGTTTTATCAAAAATAGGAAAAATTTTCCGGTTTTCCTCGGGCCGCGGGATTTTTCCCGGTCGGAGCTGTCGCCGGAAGCGACGGAAAAAGGTGCCGGGAACCGAACGGGACCGTTGCCGCAGTCCCGTTCAGGCATCGGGAGAGAGACCGGTTTGAATTGCATATGGTTTTGTAGAACAGCATGTTGCAGACGCAGAAAACGATTTTGAAAATTTTTTCCGAATTTTACTGTTAACTTTTTCACAATTCTAAAAGTTTTTCTACCTTTGCAGCGGTGAAGTCCGGTTTTTGCAGGGCTTCCGATGATGGGTGAATGAGGATTTCAATCAAATAATTTGAACTATGGACAAGATGGATTTGAAAAAGTACGGGATCACGGGCGTGACCGAGGTCGTGTACAATCCCTCCTACGACGAGCTCTATCGTGAGGAGACCAAGAAGGGCCTGCGCGGCTTCGAGAAGGGTCAGCTGACCGACATGGGCGCCGTGAACGTGATGACGGGCGTCTATACGGGCCGCTCGCCCAAGGACAAGTTCTTCGTGATGGACGATACCACCAGGAATACGATCTGGTGGACCTCCGACGAGTACAAGAACGACAACAAGCCCGTGACGAAGGCCGCCTGGAAGGAGCTCAAGAAGATCGCCTCCAAGGAGCTGTCGGGCAAGAAGCTCTACGTGGTAGACACCTTCTGCGGCGCCAACGAGAACACGCGCCTGAAGATCCGCTTCATCATGGAGGTGGCCTGGCAGGCTCACTTCGTGAAGAACATGTTCATCCGCCCGACCGACGCCGAGCTGGAGGAGTACGGCGAGCCCGACTTCGTGGTGCTCAACGCTTCGAAAGCCAAGGTGAAGAACTACAAGAAGCTGGGTCTCAACTCCGAGACGGCCGTGGTCTTCAACCTCACCGAAAAGATGCAGGTTATCATCAACACCTGGTACGGCGGCGAGATGAAGAAGGGCATGTTCTCCTACATGAACTACCTGCTGCCGCTGAAGGGCATCGCGTCGATGCACTGCTCGGCCAACACCAACGAGAAAGGCGAGACGGCCATCTTCTTCGGTCTCTCGGGCACGGGCAAGACGACCCTTTCGACCGACCCGAAGCGCCAGCTCATCGGCGACGACGAGCACGGCTGGGACGACGACGGCGTCTTCAACTTCGAGGGCGGCTGCTACGCCAAGGTCATCAACCTCTCGAAGGAGAACGAACCCGACATCTGGAACGCCATCCGCCGCAACGCCCTGCTGGAGAACGTGACGGTCGACAAGAAGGGCCGGATCGACTTCGCCGACAAGTCCGTGACGGAGAACACGCGCGTGTCGTACCCGATCTTCCACATCCAGAACATCGTGAAGCCCGTATCGAAGGCTCCCGCCGCCAAGAAGGTGATCTTCCTCTCGGCCGACGCTTTCGGCGTGCTGCCTCCGGTGTCGATCCTCACGCCCGAGCAGACGAAATACTACTTCCTGTCGGGCTTCACGGCCAAGCTGGCCGGCACCGAGCGCGGCATCACCGAGCCCACGCCGACCTTCTCGGCCTGCTTCGGCGCCGCATTCCTCTCGCTGCACCCCACCAAGTACGGTGAGGAGCTCGTCAAGCGCATGCAGCAGTCGGGTGCCACGGCCTACCTCGTCAACACGGGCTGGAACGGCACGGGCAAGCGTATCTCGATCAAGGATACGCGCGGCATCATCGACGCCATCCTCGACGGTTCGATCGACAAGGCTCCGACGAAGATGATCCCGATGTTCGGCTTCAAGGTGCCGACCGAGCTGCCGGGCGTGGACTCCAAGATTCTCGATCCGCGCGACACCTACAAGGACGCCAAGGAGTGGGAGACCAAGGCCGAAGACCTGGCCGGCCGCTTCATCAAGAACTTCGCCAAGTTCACGGGCAACGAAGAGGGCAAGAGCCTGGTTGCCGCAGGACCGAAGCTGAAGTAGGTTTTTGCTATTTTGGGAATTGATGCCGGCCGCTCTTCGGAGCGGCCGGCTGTGTTTTTTACGGCCTGTCGGGCGCCGGAGATGCGCGGTGCGGCCGCCGGGCGTCCCCCTCTGCGAGGAGATAGTCGTATATCTTCCGGCCGATCGCTGCGATCGTATGCGCGTTCGTGCGGTCGTCCTCGGCGGAGCGGGCGATGAACACGGCGACGGAGCAGGTGCGCCCGTCGGGCAGGAAGAGGATTCCGATGTCGTTGTCGGCGGCGACGATGCCTTGGGCGTCGCGCAGGCCGCTTCCGGTTTTGTGGGCCACTCGTGCGCCGGGCGGCAGAAGTCCTTTGAGCTTGTCGGGACCGGTGACGGTCGCCAGCATGACGGTCAGCAGCAGCTCGCTTCCGGCGGGGCTCAGCAGCTCGCCCCGGCGGAAGCGTTCGAGCAGCCGGACCGCATCGAGCGGGGAGGTCGTGTTGGCGAACTGGACGGCCGGGGTGCGGTGCATGGAGGCTTCGTCGGCTGCGATGGCCGTGTCGGCGAAGCCGAGGCCGCGCAGGTAGCGTCCGACCGCTTCCGGGCCGCCCAGGAACCGGAAGAGCAGATCGCAGACGTTGTTGTCGCTTCGGGCGATGCTGTAGTCCAGCAGTTCGGCGACGGACAGCGAGTAGCCACCTTCGGGCCGGGCATCGCGCAGGGGCGACCAGGTGTCGGGGAGCAGGTCGGAACGTCCGATCCCGATCGGCAGATCGGCGGAGAGCCCGGCCCGGTCGAGCGAGTCGAGCAGCGCGAGCGCCTGATGGAATTTGAAGACGCTCGCCATCGGATAACCGGGGCGGTCGTTGATCGTCAGCGTGTCCCCTTCGCCGAGCACGGCGGCAATTCCGACCTGGGCATCGACGGATTCGGTCAGGCGGAGCAGTTCGCGTTCGAGTGCCTCCCTCGCCCGGGCCGGATGCGGCGGCCTTTCCGCGGCGATCCAACAACACAACCACAGCAGCAGATAGCGGAACATGAGACGGACGGTCGAATTTCGTTGTTTCATTTCTCACCTCGGCATAGCCCGCGCAGGCACGGTTCTGGCTTCGGCTTATCGAAATGGTTCGCTTTCAGACACCTTTCCCTGCCTCGGCAAAGTCCGGACGAGTCCGGCTTATCGAAAAGGTGCGGTTTCCCCGGTTCGGAATCCGTTTCCCGACGGCACGGACGGGGCCGCTCCGTCGGAAAAACAACGGGCGGGATGATCCATCCCGCCCGCGAATCCGCATTCGGAGCGGTTATACGGTCATGATCTCCTTCTCCTTTTTGGCCACAGCTTCGTCGAGCAGTTTGCTGAACTTCTCGACCAGCTTCTGCGAACGGGTTTCGCCGTCCTTGGCCTCGTCTTCGGGCATGCCCTCTTTCTGCGCCTTCTTGAAGGCGTCGACCGCATCGCGGCGGGCGTTGCGCAGGCTGATGCGCCCCGTTTCGGCTTCGGAGCGGACCTGCTTGACCAGCTCCTTGCGGCGCTCCTCGGTCAGCGGCGGTATCGTCAGCCGGATGTGCTCTCCGTTGTTGGAGGGGGTCAGCCCGATGTTGGAGTCGATGATCGCCTTTTCGATGGGGCGGATCATGTTCTTGTCCCAGGGCTGGATGAGAATCGTCCGGGCGTCGGGTACGGTGACGCTCGCAGCGCCCGAGACGGGGACCTGCGAACCGAAATAGTCGACCATGACGCTGTTGAGCACGTTGGGCGACGCCTTGCCGGCGCGGACGTTCAGCAGCTCCTCTTCGAGGTGGTCGATGGCCTTCTGCATGCGTGCGGAGGCTTCGTTGAGAATGGTGTTGGTATCCATGGGATCGGGGTGTTTTGTGTTCTGTCCGTTGTGCCGGATGCGCCGCCGGGTCAGAGCCGCACGCGGGTGCCGGTCTTCTCGCCGCCGAGCAGCCGCATGAGATTGCCCGGCGTGTCCATGTCGAAGACGACGATCTCCAGCCCGTTTTCGCGGCAGAGCGTGAAGGCCGTCAGGTCCATGACCTTGAGCCGGCGGTCGAGCACCTCCTCGAACGTGATTTCGTCGAACCGGACCGCTGCGGGGTCTTTCTCCGGGTCGGCCGTGTAGATTCCGTCCACGCGCGTGCCCTTGAGCAGGACGTCGGCTTCGATTTCGATGCCGCGCAGGGCTGCCGCCGAATCGGTGGTGAAGTAGGGGTTCGACGTGCCGCCGCCGATGATGACCACGTAGCCCGCTTCGAGGTACTCGATGGCCCGCGCCTTCGAGAAGTATTCGCCGACGGGCTCCATGCGGATCGAGGTGAGCACCTTGGCCCTGACGCCGTTGTCCTCCAGCGCCGACTGGAGCGCCAGCGAGTTGATGATCGTGGCCAGCATGCCCATCTGGTCGCCTTTCACGCGGTCGAAGCCTTTTTTCGCGCCGCTCAGGCCGCGGAAGATGTTGCCGCCGCCGATGACGATGCCGATCTGGACGCCCGCGGCCGCCGCCGCCCTGATCTGCTCGGCGTAGGATTGCAGCACTTCGGGCGAAAGCCCGTATTTCTGGTTGCCTTGCAGCGATTCGCCGCTCAATTTCAGCAGGATGCGTTGGTATTTCATGCCGTTGGTCTGTTTCCGTATGCGAAGATAGCGATTTTTTTCGAAAAACGCCTCTTTGGCTTCGCCGAAGATACTTCGCCTCGGAAAAATGCAGGCGGACTTGCTCTTTTCTCTCGGCTTATTCGTATCTTTGCCGCGAATCCGCGGCGGCCGGGAGCTCCCTGAGACGGGACGGACGACGGCCGGAGCCGCGCAGGTGCGGGCGTTGGGGAGAACGCCGCCCTTTCGAACCGGAAAAAGATGGCAGACAACGACTGGAAATCACGTCTGGGGATGGTCTATTCGACCGATCCCGACTTCGTATACGACACCGGGCGCCGGGAGGAGCCCGAAACGCTTCCTCCGGCCCGTCAGGATCTTCGCGTGTGGCTCGACCGCAAGCAGCGCGGCGGCAAGGTCGTCACGCTCGTGCGCGGTTTCGTGGGGCGGAGCGGCGATCTGGAGGAGCTGGCCCGTCTGCTGAAAACCCGCTGCGGCACGGGCGGTGCGGCCAAGGAGGGCGAGATCATCATTCAGGGCGATCGCCGCGACCGGGTGATCGAGATTCTCGTGCAGCACGGATACCGCTGCAAAAAGGCGGGCAACTGATCGTGAAGCGACTGGCGGCCATAGCCTTTGGGCTCTGTGTCCTTCTGGGGGCGCAGCGGGCTGCGGCACAGTATTATACGTGGGGCTCCGATCCCCCGAATCTGAAGTGGTCGACCATCCGCACGCCCGACGTGCGCATGATCTATCCCGATACGGTGGCCGATGCGGCCCGGCGCACGCTGTTCTATGTCCGGACCGTGCAGCCCTACATCGGTTACGGCTTCCGGCACGGTCCGATGCGCATCCCGTTCGTCATGCACCCCGAAAATTTCCGTTCGAACGGGCTGGTCATGTACCTGCCCAAACGCGTGGAGTTCCTCACCGCACCCGCGATCGAGAGCTATGCCATGCCGTGGTACAAGCAGCTGGCGGCCCACGAGTACCGCCATGCCGTGCAGTACAACAACCTCGACCGGGGGGTGATCCGGGTGCTGAGCCGGATTCTCGGCCAGCAGGGGTCGACCATCGGCCTGCTCTGCATGCCCATCTGGGCGATGGAGGGCGATGCCGTGATGACCGAAACCCAGATGGCGACCTTCGGCCGCGGGCTGCAACCCTCCTTTTCGATGGGATTCCGGGCGTTGGGCAACATCGGCCGCGAACGCCGCAACCTCGACCGTTGGTTCTGCGGCTCCTACCGCGACTACACCCCCGACCACTACGAACTGGGCTACCAGATCTGCTCCTACGCCTACGAGAAGTACGGCGAGAACATCTGGGACAAAGTAGCCTGGTACGGATCGCGCAATCCCTATGTGCTGGCCACCACGCGCGTGGCGCTGGGCAAGTTCTACGGGACGAACGTCGGCCGTCTGTTCCGCGAGACGTTCGACGATCTGACCGCCTACTGGTCGTCGCTGCCCGATGAGCCGGACAGTGCCCGGCCGCTCGTCGCGCTGCCCGACGACGACCACACGACCTACCGCTGGCCGCTGGCCATCGCAGGCGGCGAGGTGCTCTCGCTCAAAAGCGATCTGAAACGGAGGAGCCCCCGGTTCGTCGCCATCGATCCGGCGACGGGGCGGGAGCGTACGCTCGCCTGCGTGGGAGCGGTCTCGACGCGCCCCGTGCTGGGCGGCGACGGCCGCCGCGTGTGGTGGACCGAATACCGGCGTTCGAAACTCTTCGAGCAGCGCGTCAACTCGCAGCTCTGTTACATGAATCTCTCCGACGGCCGCCCCCGGACGGCGGCGCGCGAGCGGCGGGTGCTCTATCCGACCTCGGCGGGCGACGCGCTGGCGTGGGTGGAGTACGACTACGGCGGCACCTACTCGGTCGTCGTGCGCAGGGGCGGCGAACGCGAACGCTTCGAGGCGCCCCGCCGCACCGAACTGCACGGTCTGGCGTGGGACGACCGCACGCAGGCATTCTACGTGCTGGCGACCGGCGAGGAGGGCATGCGCATCGCCCGGATCGGCGCCGACGGCCTGCACGACGTGACGGAGAGCTCTTTCGTGACGCTTTCTGACCTGCGGGCATCCGATGGCCGGCTCTACTACGGATCGATCGCTTCGGGCAAGGACGAGGCGTGGTGCTATGACCTTGCGGACGGAAACCGATACCGGCTCACCACGTCGCGTTACGGGTCGTTCGATCCCTCGCCGTCGGACGGCGGCGTGCTCGTCACGACCTACGACAGACGGGGCTACCGCGTGGCCGTGCAGCCTTTCGACGAAGCGGAGCTCGTCGCCCGGGCGCCTGTCCGGGTGCCCGACGGACGGATCAACCCGCCGCGCCGCCGCTGGCCCGTGGTGAATCTGGACACGGTGCGTTTCACGGCGGAGGATTCGGTGCGTCAGGAGTCGGTGTTCCGGGCCAGACGCTACCGCAAGGCCCCCAATCTGCTGAACGTGCACAGCTGGATGCCTGCGGCGTTCGACCCCTTCTCGGCGGTCGACGAACACGTCATCGACCTGAACGTGGGCGTGACGCTGCTTTCGCAGAATCTGCTTTCGAACACCGAGGCGTTCGCCTCCTACGGCTGGAACCGCAACGAGGGTTCGGTCGTGCGCGTCGGGGCGCGTTATTTCGGACTGGGCGTGCATTTCGACCTTGATGCGGCCTACGGCGGCAATCAGGTCTTCTACTCGCTGGGACAGTACAACGAGATCACCGGACGTTACGAATACCTCAAGCTGCCCTCGGCCGACCGCTACTATTCGGTGGGGCTGGGCGCCACGCTGCCGCTGCGGTTCGAGTGCGGCAGCCGCACGCGCCAGCTGTCGCTCTCGGCCGGATGGAACTACTCCAACGGCATGGTGGCCAATCCGGGGCGCATCGAGTGGAAGGACCACAACCTGACCAATCTGGAACACATCGGTTTCCACGAGGGGCTGCACAAACTCTCTTTCGGCGCCGGATTCTCCGATCAGGTGCGGATGGCCCACCGCGATTTGGCTCCCCGCTGGGGCTATACGCTCAGCGCATCCTACACGTTCAATCCGGCCGACCGCTACTTCAGCGACCTCATGTCGTTCTATGCCCAGGGCTACCTGCCGGGTGTGCGGCCGCACCACTCGCTTTCGCTGGCGGCCAACTACCAGACTTCGATCGGCGGTTACAAGTTCCCGTCGGGCTATGCGCCGCTGAGCTACCGTTCGGCGCGCCTCATCCCGCGGGGCTTCTCCTCGTCGGACATCCTGGCCAACGACTACACGGCCGTGGCGGTCAATTACCAGCTGCCCGTGTGGTATCCCGAGGGAGGCATCAATTCGGTGCTCTATTTCAAGCGCGTGCGGGTGAACGTGGGCGGCGACTTCGCCCAGTTCCGCGACGTGAAGTTCCGCGGCCTGGCGTGGCGCCGGATCTGGTCGGTGGGGGCCGATCTGGTCCTCGATGTCAACATCTTCCGCCAGCCCGCCTCGGCCACTTCGTCGGTGAAGCTCTCGGTCTACCATCCGTCGAGCGGCGGCGTGTGGTTCGGCGCTTCGGTGGGTCTGCCGTTTTAGGCGCCGGGGCGCCTCCGGAGTCGGCGGAGAGGAGGTGCATGCCGGGGGCGCGGCGCCCCGAAGCATATGATCGCGTTTTTTTTGATTCCCGATTGTTAATTCTTCATTCGATTTTCCGTATCTTCGCATCAAATTCGGCATCATGGCACAAAAGCAGAGGAGGGGCCTCGGCCCCAATGGGATCAAATGGCTGTGGATCGCGGCGTTCGCACCGTTTGCCGCGGTGGGCGTGCTGCTGCTTCTCACGGCGGCCGGTCTGTTCGGACGCATGCCGTCGTTCGAGGAGCTGGAGAATCCGCGCAGCAACCTGTCGACCGAAATCTACTCGGAGGACGGCAAGGTCATCGGTTCGTTCTTCGTGCAGAACCGCTCCTACGTGCAGTATGCCGATCTTTTCCCGGCCGATTCGACGCTCCGCATCCGTCTGGGGGGCCGCGAGGTGCCGCCCGTGGTCGCCGCGCTGATCGCCACCGAGGATGTCCGCTTCCGCAGCCATTCGGGCATCGACATCCCCTCGCTGGCCCGTGTGGCGGTGAAAACCGTGCTCATGCAGAACACCTCGCAGGGCGGCGGCTCGACCATCACGCAGCAGCTGGCCAAGAACCTCTTTCCGCGCGACACGGCCCGGCACCGCGGCCGGGTGGCCCGCACGGCCAAGCTCGTCTCGTCGAAGTTCAAGGAGTGGATCACGGCCCTGAAACTCGAATACAACTACACCAAGGAGGAGATCGCGGCGATGTACCTCAATACGGTCGAGTACGGATCGAACGCCTACGGCATCAAGTCGGCGGCCCACACGTTCTTCAACAAGGAGCCGCACGAGCTCAACGTGCAGGAGGCGGCCGTGCTGGTGGGGGTGGTCAACGCGCCTACGCGCTATTCGCCGGTGCGCAACTACGACAACGCGCTCGCGCGCCGCAATCTGGTTCTCGCGCGCATGGCGGCGGCCGGAGCCCTGAGCCGCCACCGGTGCGATTCGCTCTCGGCGCTTCCCATCGTGCTGAACTACAAGCCCGTGTCGCACAACGAGGGTACGGCGACCTATTTCCGCGAGATGCTGCGTCTGGTGATGACGGCCGAGCCGCCCCGCCGCAACCAGTTCTACAACGAGTGGGACTACGACGAGGCCGTGCGCGAATACGAGGCGAATCCGCTCATGGGGTGGTGCCGCAAGAACCGCAAGGCCGACGGCGAACCCTACAACATCTACCGCGACGGACTGAAGATCTACACCACGATCAACTCGTCGATGCAGACCTATGCCGAACGCGCCGTGCAGAAGCAGCTCGAGTCGGTGATCCAGCCCGCCATGGACGACCAGTACCGCCGCACGAAGGTGCTCTTTCTGGACACCGACCGCGAGGAGCGCGACCGCATCGTGAAGCGGGCGATCCGCTATTCGGACCGCTACCGCGAGATGAAGAACGCCGGAGCGAGCCAGCGCGAGATCGAGGCTTCGTTCGACAAACCCTGCTCGATGAAGGTCTTCACCTACCGCGGCGAGCGCGACACGCTCATGACCCCGCGCGACTCGATCCTGCACCACAAGCGCATCATGCGGGCCGCGATGGTGGCCATCGACCCCCGCACGGGCTTCGTGAAGGCCTATGTCGGCGGCCCCAACTTCCGTTATTTCAAGTACGACATGGCCCGGCAGGGCAAGCGGCAGATCGGATCGACGATCAAACCGTTCGTCTACACCTTCGCCGTCGACCATCTGGGCCTTTCGCCCTGTACGCCGGTTCCGAACCTGCCCGTGACCATCGAGACGGCGGGCGGCACGGCCTGGTCGCCCAAGGAGGCGGGCAAGGTCGAGCAGAACGGCGAACTGCACCCGCTGTCGTGGGGGCTGGCGCACAGCCGCAACAACTATTCGGCCTGGATCATGAAGCAGGCCAGACAGCCCGAGGCCGTGGCCGATTTCATCCACAACATGGGCATCCGCAGCTACATCGACCCGGTGCCGGCGCTCTGTCTCGGCACCTCGGAGTCGAACGTGTACGAGCTCACGAGCGCTTTCACGACCTTCGCCAATCAGGGCGTGCACAACGATGCGATCTTCGTCACGCGCATCGAGGATCGTCAGGGCAACCTGATCGCCTCGTTCATCCCCCAGTCCCAGGACGCCGTGAGCGAACGGACGGCCTACACGATGCTCACCATGCTTCAGGGCGTGGTGACGGGCGGCACGGCCGGCCGGCTGCGCTGGCAGTTCGGACTGGACGGCGTGGAGATCGGCGGCAAGACCGGCACCTCGAACAAGAACCGCGACGCGTGGTTCGTGGGCGTCGCACCCCGGCTGGTGGCCGGAGCGTGGGTCGGCGGCGAGGATCAGGCCGTGCACCTGCTCGCGCGCGGCGAGGGCAGCGTGATGGCCCTGCCGATCGTGGGCGATTTCCTCAAGCAGGTCTACGACGACGGCGGGCTGGGCGTGACGCGTGCCGACCGCTTCACCCGTCCGGCGCTGATGCCCCGCTACGACTGCGACGAGCAGCCTTTCGAGGAGCGGGCCTCCGAGACGGGCATCGCCGAGGACGATGCGTTCTTCGATTGACGTTTTTTTTCGAAAAAAGAGTACATATTCAGCCTTTTCAGCCATGAAAATAGCGATCGTAGGGGCCAGCGGGGCCGTTGGTCAGGAGTTTCTGAAGATTTTGGAGCAGCGTCCGATTGCCATCGACGAACTGCTGCTTTTCGGCTCGGAGCGCAGTGCGGGCCGCACCTACCGTTTCCGCGGCCGGGAGATCGAGGTGCGCCTCTTGCAGCACAACGACGATTTCCGGGGCGTGGATTTCGCGCTCACGTCGGCGGGAGCCGGCACCTCGCGCGAGTTCGCCGACACGATCACCGGGCACGGCGCCGTGATGATCGACAATTCGAGCGCGTTCCGCATGGACGACGACGTGCCTCTGGTCGTCCCCGAGGTCAATCCCGACGACGCGAAGCGGGCGCCGCGCCGCATCATCGCCAATCCCAACTGCACGACCATCCAGATGGTCGTGGCCTTGCAGGCCATCGAACGGCTCTCGCACATCCGCCGCGTGCATGTGGCCACCTACCAGTCGGCCAGCGGCGCCGGCGCCGCTGCCATGGCCGAGTTGCAGCGGCAGCACGGAGAGCTGGCCCGCGGCGAGGAGCCGACGGTCGAGAAGTTCGCCTTTCAGATCGCCGACAATGTGATTCCCCACATCGATGTCTTCACCGACAACGACTACACCAAGGAGGAGATGAAGATGTACCACGAGACGCGCAAGATCATGCACTCCGACATCCGCGTGTCGGCTACGTGCGTGCGCGTGCCCGTCATGCGCGCCCACTCCGAAAGCGTGTGGGCGGAGACCGAGCGTCCCGTGTCGGTCGGAGAGGCCCGGGCGGCTTTCGCTGCGGCGCCCGGTGTGGTGCTGATGGACGAGCCTGCGGAGAAGGTCTATCCCATGCCGCTCTTCACGGCGGGTCAGGACCCTGTATACGTGGGGCGCATCCGCAAGGACCTGACGTCGGAGTGCGGCCTTGCCTTCTGGTGCGTGAGCGACCAGATCCGCAAGGGCGCAGCGCTCAATGCGGTGCAGATTCTGGAGACGCTGCTTTGAGCGTTGCCCGGGGCGGTTCCGGGTTTCCGGGTTCGGATCGGACTCCTGCTGGGGGCTTTCCGCTTCCGGATCCCCGGGGGCTGCGGGTTTCGGGCTGCCGGGCTGCGGGACGGCTGCGGGTCCGAGTGCGGTCCGGGGCCGATGGACGGGGTGCGTTCAGCGGGGTTCCGGCACCGAATTTGCGTCGCTCCTCGCGGACTTTGGGGTCCGTAACTTAAAATCGTTGTGACAATCATGTTTCGAACCTTTTTCATACTATCTTTTATGGCTATCACCGACTCACGGACCGCGGTGCGTATCGCCCCGCGCGATCTTCCCTACGCGTACGACGCGTTGCAGCCTCAGATTTCCGAGGAGACGCTGCGCTACCACCACGACAAGCACTACGTGGGCTATGTCAACAAACTCAACGAACTGATCGTCGACACCTCCTATGCCGGGCAGCCGCTCGAAGACATCGTCGTGTCGGCCGACGGTCCGATTTTCAACAATGCGGCGCAGGCCTGGAACCATGAATTCTATTTCGACCAGTTCTCGCCCGCCCCGCAAACGGAGCCCCAAGGAGCGCTGAAAGAGGCGGTCGAGGAGGCGTTCGGTTCGTTCGACGCGATGAAAAAACGGATCGGCGAAGCGGCCGCCTCGCTCTTCGGTTCGGGCTGGGTGTGGCTCGTCGCCGACAAGGAGGGCAAGTTGAGCGTGGTGAGCGAACCGAACGCCGGCAATCCGCTCGTGCGCGGCCTTCGTCCGCTGCTGACCGTCGATGTCTGGGAGCACGCCTACTACCTCGACTACCGCAACCGCCGGCCCGATGCCGTCGCCGCACTCTGGGAGCGTGTCGACTGGAAGAGAATCGGCGAACGCTACGAGAGGAAATAGCCCCGTCCGCCGCCCGCTCCGCAACGGAGACAGACCGCCTTTGAAAAAGGCGGTTTTTTTGTTATTTTTGTCGCCGAATTTGTCCGAAACATGGCGCCCGAACTTGAACGATTCTGTCGCAGCCGCCGGGGGATTCTCCTTGCCGGCTGCCTCGTGACCCTGCTTTACGTGCTTTTCAGTCACGGTTATTACCATCATGACGAACATTTCCAGATTCTGGAGTATGCCCACATGAAACTTTTCGGCGTCCCCACGACCGACCATCTGGCCTGGGAGTTCACGCTGATGATGCGTTCGGGCGTGCAGCCGCTGATCGTGTGGTGCTTCGGGAAGGCGTTGCTTGCGGCGGGGCTCTATTCGCCTTATCTGTTGGTCTTTCTGCTCCAGCTGCTGAGCGGGGCCTTTTCGGTCGGGGCGCTGCTTCTCTTCGGCCGCGCCGTGCGCGCCGAGCTGGGCGGGGAGCGTCAGGAGCGGGTCTATCTGGCGCTGGGGCTGCTGCTTTGGTTCCTGGCCTATCTGCACGTGCATTTCAGCGCCGAAATGATGGCGGGCAATATGTTGCTGTTGCTGGCCGCCGCGACGCTGAACTGCTGTTCGTCCGGCGGAAGGCATGAATTCCGGTGGGGGCTTCTGCTCGGAACGCTGGCCGGGGCGACGTTCGTCGTGCGCTACCAGACGGGGTTCGCCCTGCTGGGCTACGGGTTGTGGCTGCTCCTCTTCCACCGCCGCTGGAGGCTCTATGCGGGTATGGTGCCGGGCGTGGCGGTCGTGCTGCTGCTGGGGCTGCTCTCCGATCGCTGGCTCTACGGCCAATGGACGCTCACTCCGGTCAACTACCTGCGCGAGAACATTCTGAACGGACACATGCTCACGTTCGGCGCCGAACCGTGGTGGTACTATTTCACGGCGTCGCTGACCGAAAGCGGCGTGCTTTTCGGACTGCTCGTCTGGGCCGCCATGCTGCGGTATTTCTGGCGGCAGCGGCGGAGCGTGGTCACGTGGATGCTGGTGCCTTTCCTTGCGGTCCATTTCTTCATGGGCCACAAGGAGATACGATTCTTCTTCCCGGTGCTTTTCTTCGCTCCCTATTTTCTGACGCTCTTTCTGAAGGAGCTGCTGCCGCGCACCCCTCCCCGCCTCTCCCGCTGGGCGCTGGGCATCATGGCGGCCTTCAACGCCGGAGCCATCCTTTTCGTGGTGGCGCAGGACCCGGCCGACTTCTATTTCTACCGGATGATGTCCCGCTACTGCCGGGACAAAGGCGAGGTCGTGGGCCTGAGTCTCTCCTCGGAAAAGAGCTATTACAGCTGGCCGCAGTACGTGCTCGGATCGAAAGTGATCGAGACCCGGTTCTACATGCCGCGCAACATGGACCAGATGCATTGCACGACCTCCGGCGGGCTCGAAACGGCCGCCCGCGGGCTGAACGACGGCCGCCGGCAGGTCGTGGTCTTCTCGACGGACCCCGATCTGGCGGAGAGATGCACGCTGCCTTTGCGCAAAATCGTCTGGAGCCCCTATCCCGCATGGGTCGTGCGCTATTTCAACTTCAACGACTGGACGCGTTACAGCGTCCGCTCCAAAAACGTCTACGAGGTCGTGGCCGACAGCCGGTGACACCGGGGCGTGCCGTGCGAAACGAAACCCCGGGGCACCTGCCCCGGGGTTTTCCGTCTCCGCTGCGGCCGGACCGGCCGGTCAGAGGTGTTCCAGCGTATAGTCAATCATCCGCTGGCGCACGTTATGCATGTCGTCGGGACGCATCGAGTGGTTCTGGTCGGGGAAGATCATCGTGTCGAACCGCTTGCCGGCGCGGTGGAGCGCACGGATCATCTCGATCGTGTTCTGGAAATGGACGTTGTCGTCGGCCGTGCCGTGGATCAGCAGCAGCCGCGTGCGCCGGTCGTCGAGCATGCGGGCGAAGCGCACGGGCGAATGGTCGTCGTAGCCCGAGGCGTTGTACTGGGGCAGGCCGTTGTAGATTTCGGTGTAGATCGTGTCGTAGTAGCGCCACGAGGTGACGGGAGCCACGGCGATCGCCATCCGGAAGAGCCCGTTCCCCCGGAGGGCGCAGTTCAGGGCCATGAATCCGCCGTAGGACCAGCCGTAGATGCCGATCCGGTCGGGGGCGACCCATTCTTGGGCGGCCATGTAGCGGGCCAGCGAGAGCTGGTCCTCGGTTTCGAGCGCCCCCAGACGGCCGTAGGTCTGTTTCTTAAACTTTTCGCCCCGGAATCCCGTGCCGCGTCCGTCGGCGCAGACCACGACGTAGCCTTTGTCGACCAGCGCGTCCTCCCAATCCATCGACCAGCGGTCCTGCACCGACTGCGAACCCGGACCCGAATACTGCGTCAGCAGCACGGGATAGCGTTTCGCGGGGTCGAAGTCGCGCGGGCGCAGCATCCAGGCGTGGAGCGTGTCGCCGCGTTCGGTGGTGAAGTCGAAAAACTCCCGGACGGGCTGGCGGCATGCCCGGAGCGTGTCGCGCAGCGCGCGGCTCTCGGCCAGCGTCCGCACGGTGCGTCCCTCGCTGTCGATGATCTCGACCCGGTTGGGCTCGGCGGCCGACGAGAAGGTGGCGATGGCGTATTTCATGCCGCGGCTCGGGGCGATCGTCCAGAAGCCCCCGTCGCGGGTGAGCTGCCGCTTGTCCTTGCCGTCGAGCCGTATGCTGTAGAGGTTGCGGCGCAGCGGCGAGGTCTCGGTCGAGAGGTACCACACGCGTTTGGCCGTGGCTCCCGCCACTTCGGTCACCTCCCACGGACCTTTGGTCACCTGGGCGATCAGCCCGTTGCGGATGCCGTAGAGGTAGAGGTGCATGTAGCCCGTGTGGCTCTCCTGCCGCACGAGGAACCGTTCGCCGTCGACGAAGGTGATCGTTCGCTCGTCGACGCGCTCGACGTATTGCTGCGCCCGCTCCTCGTAGATCGTGCGCTGGGCGCCGTGCGGCTCGCAGAGGATCATTTCGAACGTGTTCTGACGGCGGTTGAGGCGGTGGTACCACAGCCGTCCGTCGGGCGTGAAGCCGATGCGCGGGATGTACTGGTCGTCGTCGGGGCCCGTGTCGATGCGCTCGCGGGCGCCGCTTTCGAGGTCGACGGTCCAGAGCTGGACGACGGAGTTCGGATCGCCGGCCTTGGGGTATTTGAACGAGAAGGCCTCGTTGCGGAGCCCCGAATCGTAGCGCATGATCTGCATGAGCGGCACGCGGCTTTCGTCGAAGCGGAGGTAGGCCGCGCGGCGGCCGTCGGGCGAGAAGGCGTAGGCGCGCGTGATGCCGAACTCCTCCTCGTAGACCCAGTCGGTCGTGCCGTTGATGATTTCGTTCCATGCGCCGTCGTCGGTCAGACGCCGGGTCTGCTGCGAGGCGATGTCGTAGAGGTACAGGTCGTTGCGGTCGGAATAGATGATCTTGCGGCCGTCGGGCGAGAACGATGCGTCGCGCGGCTCCCGGGCTTCGGGCAGGATGCGGCGGGCCCGGCCCCCGTCGACCAGATAGTAGTCGGTCGTGTAGGAGTGCCGGTAGATGGGTTTGGCGCCCGAGGCGATGAGGATGAGCCGCTCGTCGGGCGAGAGGGCGTAGTCGGTGATCCGCATGCCGTCGGGGCAGACGAAGAGCCGTTCGCCTTCGTCGGTGCCGGCATAGGCATGGCGGACGATGGCGTTCCGGTCGATGGTCGTGTAGTGCTCGCCGTCGCTTGTCGAGCGGATGCCCGCGACGCGTTCGTTCATCGAACGCAGGCGGGCGATGCGTTCGTATTCTCCGTCGGCCCGTGCCGATCCGGCTGCGAGCAGCAGCGCCGCGGCGAGCGGCGCGAAAAGTTTCCGTTTCAAAGTGTCGGGTTTTCCAATGACGATTGTCTTCCTGTGCGTGTCGGCGGTCCGCTCTCCCGGAATCCGGTCGAGTGACCCTCCGCTTCCCCTCCGGAGGCGGAGCGCATGCCGGGTGCGCGGCGCGTATGATCCGTCTCTAAATGTCGTCGACGTCGAATTCGTAGCCCAGGCGCTTGCCCGTGACGAATTTCGAGTTGTCCATCTTGGTGTTGAACTGGTCGACGCTCACGCGCGAGAGCGTCTGGTAGGGGGGCAGCAGCAGGTCGAAATCCAGCGCGTAGTCGACGGCCGCTTCCAGCAGGGCGGTCATGGCGTCGCGGTCGATCTCCGCCCGGCCGAAATCCGCCGCCCGCACCGGGCTGTCGAACTTGCCCTCGACGAAATAGTTCCGCTCGCGGTTGACGAACAGACGTCCGATGAGGTACCCCTCGTCGGCGTTGCGGTTGAATTTGAACGAGTCGGAGAGGAAGTTGTAGATGTTCACCACGCCGCAGTAGGAGTTCGTGCGGTCGGAGGCGACGTAGGGATTCTGCCAGACGGCATGCGCGGGGGCGAATTCGAATACGTCGGTGTGCATCTGGAAGATCAGGATGTCGTTGGCCACCTGCAGCTGGGCCTCGAACTTGCCGCGGTCGCGGTATTCGATCCTCACGCGGCGGTCAAGCCGGCCGTCGAGCCGGTCGTCGATCTCCGAGGCCATTTCGAAAAGCGTCTCCTTGAGCAGGTTGAACGCGGCGAATGTGTGGTCGAAAACCTGTTGCTTGAGCGTCGATTTGCGGATGACGGTCTGGAGGATTTTCTCTCTTAAGGGGGTGTCCATAACGGGTTTATTTGATTCGTATTTCGGTGCCTGCCTGAAGCTGCGACTGCGGTCCGAGCCGGTTGAGCCGCTCGACCGAACGCTGTCGGATGCCGTAGGACTGCCCCACGGCGTAGGTCGTCTCGCCTTCGCGGCAGATGTGGTGGCGGGCGTTGCCCGTCCAGCGTTTGGCCTTGCGTTCGATGTAGACCACCTCTCCGGTCATGGGCTGCACCGTGCGGCCTTTCAGGTCGTTGAAGCGGCGCAGGTTCGAGGCCGAGAGGCGGAAAAGTTCGCCGATGTGCTCGAACGTGTCGTTCTCCCCGGCCAGGATGTAGTGCACGCCGTTGGTCGCGTAGACGTTGTAGCCGCGGTGGGCGTTGATCGTCACGCGGTAGCCGTCCGGATCGACGAGCGTGCCGCAGACGGCCGTCTGCACGCTGCTCTGCGATTCGAACCGTTCGGCCGGATCGTGTTTGCGCGCCCGCTCCGAGGCGTAGAGACGCTCCCCGCCGGGGCGGTCGAGCAGGTAGAGGCGGTTCTCTTCGATGATGCGCACCAGACGCTGGGCGTAGTCGGGGGCCGTGGCGTAGCCGGCGGCCTTGAGACCGCGCGCCCAGCTCTTGTAGTCGGTCGAGGAGTAGGCGAAGAGCGAGTCGTAGCGGGGCTGCTGGTCGAGGAATTCGGCGTGGTCGTGATACGACGCCTCGACCGAGGGGTAGGCGCGGAAACACTCCCCCTTGGCGTCGTCGTCGTGGAAGACGCGTTCGCCCGTCCAGTTCTTCTTGCACTTGATGCCGAAATGGTTGTTCGACTGGAGGGAGAGGACGCTGTTGCCGCAGTCCGATTCGAGGATGCCTTGAGCCATGGTGATGCTGGCCGGAATGCCGTAGCGCTCCATCTGCATGACGGCGATCGACTTGTAGCGTTCGATGTACTCCTCGCGCGTCTGCCGGACGGGGCGGCTCTGGGCCGAAAGCGCTTCGGCGCCCAGAAGGAGGATTCCCGCAAGCAGTATTGCTTTTCTGGAAAAAATCATTATCTTTGTTATCGCTTTACCCAACAAAGGTAGGATTTTCCGACGAAATTATCAATAAATAACCTCCCGACTATGTTTACCGAAAACGCAAACCGTATTTTCAACCGTTCGATCGCCGACTACCACCGCTTCGACGATGTGGATCGGCCGTTGGAGAACCCCTACGAGGCGGGTTCGCTCGATGCGCTGCTCTACCACAAGAACTGGATCGACACGGTGCAGTGGCACCTGGAGGACATCATCCGCAATCCGGAGATCGACCCCGCGGAGGCGCTCGTAATCAAGCGCCGCATCGACCGGTCGAATCAGGAGCGCACCGATATGGTCGAGTACGTCGACTCCTATCTGCTCGACAAATACAGCCGGATCGTTCCGGCGGCCGATGCGCGGCTCAACACCGAAACTCCGGCGTGGGCCATCGACCGGCTCTCGATTCTGGCGCTGAAGATCTACCACATGGAGCGCGAGACCGAGCGCACCGACGTCGGCGAGGCCCATCGGGCCGCCTGCCGCAAGAAGCTCGACGTGCTGCTCGCGCAGCAGACCGATCTGTCGCGCGCCATCGAGGAGCTCATCGAGGACATCGAGGCGGGCCGCAAGTACATGAAGACCTACAAGCAGATGAAGATGTACAACGATCCGGCGCTCAATCCGGTGCTCTATGGCAAGAAGTAGGCCGCGGCATCTGCTGGTGCTGCGCACTTCGGCCATGGGCGACGTGGCGATGCTGCCCCATGCGCTGAGGGCCTTGCGCGAAGCCTGTCCCGATCTGCGGATCACGGTGGCTACGCGCAAGCTCTTTTTCCCGTTCTTCGCCGGGCTGGATGTCGGCTTTCTGGAGGTGGATACCAAAGGGCCCCAGCACTCGCTGGCGGGCATGTGGCGTCTGGCCCGCGAGGCCCGGCGGCTCGGGGTCGATGCCGTGGCCGACGTGCACGGCGTCATGCGCTCCGCGGCGTTCGGGCTTTCGATGCGCCTGCACGGCGTGCGCGTGGCATCGATCCGCAAGGGCAGGGCGGAGAAGCGGCGTTTCATCCGCCGGGGCGCAGCCGTTTCGGAGCCTTTGCGGCATACGGTGCTGCGTTACTGCGACGTTTTCCGCCGCCTGGGGTTCGCTTTCGGCGATCCCGGACCTGTCGTCCGCGCCGCGGTGCCGGCTGAGAGTCCGGTCGGCCGGAAGGAGGGGGTCTGGATCGGCTTCGCCCCCTTCTCGGCGCATCCGGGCAAGACCTACCCCGACGACCTGAGCCGCGAGGCGGTGCGCCTGCTGGCCGGGCGCTGCGACCGCCTCTTCATCCACGGAGGAGGCGGTGCGGAGGGGGAGTTCGCCGCGCAGATGGAGCGCATGTGGCCCAACGTCACGGCGCTTCGGGGCAAGGTGACGCTCTCCGGCGAGATGGAGGTGATCGCCCGGGAGGATTGTCTGGTGTCGATGGATTCGCTGGCCATGCATCTGGCGGCTCTCGTCGCCACGCCCGTGGTCTCGGTATGGGGCGCCACGCATCCCGGTCTGGGATTTCTGGGGTGGGGATGCGATCCGCAGCATGTCTTGCAGGCCGGTCTGGCGTGCCGGCCCTGCTCGGTCTTCGGGGCCCGGGCATGCCGTTACGGCGACTACCGCTGTCTGCGGGCCGTCGCTCCGCAGATGATCGCCGAAGAGGTGGACAAGGTGCTGAAAGACTGAATGTCCCGGCCGGAAAAATGAAACGGGGGAGCTGCCTGTTCTGGGCAGCTCCCCCGTTTCTTTTCGCAGACCGGAGGGTCAGGACTCCGCCTCCCCGGATTTCCGGCGGATGTAGCTGTCGATGGCCTGTGCGGCCGTGCGGCCCGCACCCATGGCCAGAATCACGGTGGCGGCGCCCGTCACGGCATCGCCTCCGGCGAAGACGCCCTCGCGCGTCGTCGCTCCCGTTTCGTCGGCCGTGATGCAGCCGCGGCGGTCGGTCGAAAGTCCTGCGGTCGTGGCGGCCAGCAGCGGGTTGGGCGAGGTGCCGAGCGCCATGATTACGACGTCGCATTCGATTTCGAACTCCGATCCGGGCTTTTCGACCGGCGAGCGGCGGCCGCTCGCATCGGGCTCGCCGAGCTCCATCTCCACGCAGCGCATGCCGCGCACCCAGCCGTCGTCCGTGGCGAGTATTTCGACCGGATTGGTCAGCATGCGGAAGCGGATGCCCTCGGCTTTGGCGTGGTGCACCTCCTCGGCGCGGGCCGGGAGCTCCTTTTCGCTGCGGCGGTAGATGATCGTCGCCTCGGCGCCCAGCCGGCGTGCCGTGCGCACGGCATCCATCGCCACGTTGCCGCCTCCGACGACCGCCACGCGCCGGCCCGCGTGGATGGGCGTGTCGTACTCCTCGTCGTAGGCCCGCATGAGATTGGCCCGCGTCAGAAATTCGTTGGCCGAAACCACGCCGTTGAGATTCTCGCCCGGAATGCCCATGAAGCGCGGCAGACCGGCGCCCGAGCCGATGAAAACGGCGTCGAACCCTTCGTCGTCGAGCAGCGAGTCGATCGTCACGGTGCGGCCCACGATCACGTCGGTTTCGATTTCGACGCCCAGACGGCGCACCTGCTCGATTTCGCGGGCCACGATCCGCTCTTTCGGAAGACGGAATTCGGGGATGCCGTAGACCAGCACGCCGCCCACCTTGTGGAGCGCCTCGAAGATCTTCACCTCGTAACCCATCTTGGCCAGGTCTCCGGCGCAGGCCAGTCCGGCCGGGCCGCTGCCGATGACCGCCACGCGGTGGCCGTTGCGGGGGGCCGTGTCGACGGCGAAAGCCTCCTGTTCCAGCTTCCAGTCACCGACGAAACGCTCCAGCTTGCCGATGGCCACCGCCTCGCCCTTGATGCCCAGAATGCACGAGCCCTCGCATTGGGTCTCCTGCGGGCATACGCGGCCGCAGATCGAGGGCAGCGAGCTGTCGCGCGAAATGACGGCGGCCGCACCGGCCGTGTCGCCCCGGTGCAGGGCGGCGATGAATCCGGGGATGTCGATCCCCACGGGGCAGGCGGCCACGCAGCGGGGATTCTTGCAGTTGAGGCAGCGCGACGCCTCGAGCGTCGCCTCGGCGAGGTCGTAGCCGCAGCAGACCTCCTCGAAGTTCGTGGCCCGGCGTGCCGGGTCCTGTTCGCGCACGGGGGTGCGCGGTATCCTGTTTGCCATGATTATTTGTCCAGTCCGATTTTACATTGGTGACCTGCGGCGCGTTCGGCGGCGATGGCGGCGGCGCGCTGCTCCTGGGTGCGGTACATGCCCTGACGGCGCATCGCCTCGTCGAAATCGACCTGGTGGGCATCGAATTCGGGGCCGTCGACGCAGGTGAAACGCGTCCGTCCGCCCACGCTCACGCGGCAGGCGCCGCACATCCCCGTGCCGTCGACCATCAGGGCGTTGAGCGAAACGGTGGTCTTCAGACCGTATTTCCGGGTGGTCAGCGCCACGAACTTCATCATCACCATCGGCCCGATGGCCACGCATTCGTCGTAGCGGTTGCCTTCGGCGACGAGCTGTTCGAAAAGTTGCGTCACCAGCCCCTTGAATCCTTCGGAGCCGTCGTCCGTGGCGATGTACAGGCGGTCGGCCACGGCCCGCATCTCGTCGGTGTAGATGAGCATCTCTTTGTTCTTGGCACCGATGATGACGTCGGCTCCGATGCCGTGTTCGCGGAGCCATTTGACCTGGGGATAGACGGGTGCCGTGCCCACGCCACCGCCGATGAAGAGGTAGCGGCGCCTGCGCAGTTCCTCCTCGGGCAGCGACACGAACTCCGAGGGGCGGCCGAGCGGTCCGGCGAAGTCGGCGAGGGCTTCGCCGGGCTTCAGGGCGCAGATTTTGCGCGTCGAGACGCCGATGGTCTGGGTGACGATCGTCACGCTGCCGGCCGCAGCGTCGAAATCGGCTATGGTGAGCGGGATGCGCTCGCCCCGTTCGTCGGCGCGCACGATGACGAACTGTCCGGGCCGGGCGGCCCGGGCGACGCGCGGAGCGAGGATCTTCATGAGAAAGATGCCTTCGGCGAGGCGTCGTTTTTCGAGAATGGGATACATATCGTCGGTTTGGGTTTAATCTTCGATCAGGGCCGTTATGCGCATCCTGCGCATGGGGCGGAGCGGATCGTTGGTGAATAGCAGCAGGTGTTCGATGAAGGGGCCGTAGTCGAGCTGCGAGGGGTCGAGCCGCAGCTCGACCCGGCAGCTGCCGTGCGGGGCGATCCGGCGGCCCGGCGCCAGGGTCACAGCCACGCGTCCGTCGTTTTCCACGGCCCGCACGATCAGGTCGCTGCGGCCCGTGTTCGAGAGGGTGAAGGAGAACCGCCGGACGGGGCCTGTGCGTTTGACGGCGCCCAGCTTGATGATCGGATCGCTTACCTGGGCCTGCGGAGCGCGCTCCGCGGGTGTCGAGGCGGGATCGTCGACGGCCAGGGCGTGAGCCACGATGGCCGTGCCGTTGCTGCGCCCGTTCACGCGGAGCTCCAGTGCGTCGCGCAGCGAGCCGTAGCGGGGCGTGTCGGCCGGGATGAGGTACGAAAGGGTGATCGACCCGCGCTGGCCCGGTGCGATCGTTTCGGGGCACTCGACCGTCAGGAGCCCGCTCTCGACCGTGGGGTGCAGCTCGAGGCGCAGCGGGCGGTCCGAGGTGTTGACGAGGCCCAGGGCCGACTGCACGCGTTTGCCGGGATAGATATAGGTGAAGGCGCAGAGCGTTTCGTCGAGCCGCACGCCTCCGCCCGCATCGACGGGATACGACTCTTCGATGGCTTTCTCCCGCGGCGTGACGCTGCCGCACACCGAGAGCGTGGCGATCCGCTTCCGTTCGGTCGAATAGACGCCCAGTTCCCGGTCGAACGTTCCGGGGCGGTTCATCGGGTCGTAGGTGACGGTGATGCGGGTCGAATCGCCCGGCAGGACGGGTTTGCGCGAAAATTCGGGCACGGTGCAGCCGCACGAGGTGACCACGTCGAGGATGACGACCGGCTGTTCGGAACGGTTCACGCCCGTAAAGACATGGCTCACGCGCCCGCCCGCCTCGTCGATACGCCCGAAGTCCCACCGGTCGGTTTCGAACGTCAGCTGGGCCCGGGCCGTCGAGGCGGCGCACAAGGTCAGGAAAAAGAGCGCGATATGTTTTTCGAGCGTCATGCTGCTGTGGCTGTCGGATATGCAAAGGTACATTTTTTGCGAAAAAATCGTGCAAAATTTTGCAGGAAACAATTTTTGCTATATATTTGCACTCCGAAACGACCGGTAAACCGGATCGGATGCCTGAATAGCTCAGTTGGTTAGAGCACATGACTGTTAATCATGGGGTCCTAGGTTCAAGTCCTTGTTCAGGCGC
>USCH01000023.1 GCA_900553175.1 uncultured Alistipes sp.
ACCTGTCGATCCACTCCTTGAGACGCTGGGCCTTCTCCCTGCTGACGATTATTTCGGCATCGGGATAATGGTGCAGGCGCAGGACAAGCTTGCCGCCGAAATAGTTGCCCAGATAGCGGATGCTCTCCATGCAGACGATATACTGGCGGTTGGCTCGGAAGAAGCGGGCCGGGTCGAGCTGACGTTCGAGTTCGTCCATGCTCACGGAAACAGCCTCCGACGTGCCGTCGTTCAGATGCAGGCGCACGATTTTGTTTTCGGTGGATATGTGGTTTATCTCCCTTACAGAAACGGTCTTATAGCCGCGCGCACCCAGCTCAACCTTTCTGAATGAAAGAGGCGGCTGCGCGGCTCTCCAGTTCGAGCAGCATCCGTTTGGTCTCCAGTCCGCCGCCGTAGCCCGTCAGCGAACGGTCGCTGCCGATGACGCGGTGGCAGGGCGCGAAGATCGACAACGCATTGGCGCCGTTGGCGTTGGCCACCGCACGCACGGCCCGGGACATGCCGATCCGCCGGGCCATTTCACCGTAGGAGACCGTCGTGCCGAACGGGATGCGGAGCAGTTCGCGCCACACCGTTTGCTGGAACTCGGTCCCTGCGAACAGCAGCGGCACGTCGAACCCGCGGCGCACTCCGGCGAAGTATTCGTCGAGCTGCGCGGCGGCCTTTTCGAGCACCGGGGAGGTCTCCTCCCGGAATTCGGCATGCAAAATGCGCTGCAACCGGCGGTCCACAGAACCGCGGTGCTTTTCCACCTGCCAGTCGCACAGGCAGAGCCGATCGTCCAGCGAGCCGAGCAACAGCCCGCCGCACGGCGACCGGTAGGGCATGACAAGAATCGTATGCTTCATATTCTTCGGGGTTTAGCGGATTCGGAAGCAGCCTCGTCCCGAAAGGCTCCGGCACAAAAATAACGAATAAAACCCACATAACATCCCCGGGCGCGAATTTTATTCGAACGATGGTTGTCGGACGGCGGGGCCGGAGAGGAACGGCGCGCGAGGGCAGGGGAGGAGCGGCCGAGAGAGGCAACAAGGAGGACGGGGTTCGGCAGGGAGGTAGCCGCAGGCGAGAGCCGACCGTTTGAAAAAACCGTTAAAAAAAGCCGCTCCTAAAAGAAGCGGCTTTTGGTGAACCCGCTGGGGCTCGAACCCAGGACCCCAACATTAAAAGTGTTGTGCTCTACCTGCTGAGCTACGGATTCTCCGTGTGCCAACCGGGTTCAGTCCCCGTTTTGGTGGTGCAAATGTAGAGATTATTTTTGTTTTACCAAAATAAAACGATATTTTTGTAGGCCCGAAACGAAAAAGAAGTCCAAATACCTTTCATATCATGTGTAGAGCGCTAATCATCGGTGCCGGAGGCGTCGGCACGGTAGTCACCCAGAAAATCGCCGCCGATCCCGTCTTCACGGACGTGATGCTTGCCAGCCGCACCAAATCCAAATGCGACGCCGTGTCCGCCGCCATCGGGGGCGACCGGGTGAAGACCGCCCGGGTCGACGCCGACAGCGTGGCCGAGCTGTGCGAGCTCTTCCGCGCGTTCCGGCCCGACATCGTGGTCAACGTGGCCCTGCCGTATCAGGACCTCACGATCATGGACGCCTGTCTGGAGTGCGGCTGCAACTACCTCGACACGGCCAACTACGAGCCCAAGGACGAAGCCCACTTCGAATATTCGTGGCAGTGGGCCTATCAGGACCGGTTCAAGGCCGCAGGCCTCACGGCCATCCTCGGCTGCGGATTCGATCCGGGCGTCACGGCCATCTTCACGGCCTACGCCGCCAAGCACCATTTCGACGAAATCCACTATCTGGACATCGTCGACTGCAACGCCGGAAACCACGGCATGGCCTTCGCCACCAACTTCAACCCCGAAATCAACATCCGCGAAGTGACGCAGAAGGGCCGCTACTACGAAAACGGCCGCTGGGTGGTCACCGAGCCCCACGAAATCCACCGTCCGCTGAACTATCCCGAAATCGGCGAACGCGAATCCTACGTGATCTACCACGAGGAGCTCGAATCGCTCGTCAAGAACTATCCCACCATCAAGCGCGCGCGTTTCTGGATGACCTTCGGGCAGGAGTACCTCACGCACCTGCGCGTGATCCAGAACATCGGCATGGCCCGCATCGACCCGATCGTCTACAACGGCGTCGAGATCGTGCCGATCCAGTTCCTCAAGGCCGTGCTGCCCGATCCCAAGTCGCTGGGCGCCAACTACCACGGCCAGACCTCCATCGGCTGCCGCATCCGCGGTGTCAAGGACGGGAAGGAGCGCACCTATTACATCTACAACAACTGCGACCACGAGGCTGCGTTCAAGGAGACGGGCACGCAGGCCGTCAGCTTCACCACGGGCGTGCCGGCGGCGCTGGGCGCCTCGATGTGGGCCAAGGGGCTGTGGCGCGGCGCCGGCGTCTTCAACGTCGAGGAGTTCGATCCCGATCCGTTCCTGGCCGAGCTGGGGCCGCAGGGGCTGCCGTGGCACGAGCTGTTCGACGTCGACATCGAAGTCTGAAGCGGCGGACCGACCCAGGAAGAGAGACGGGAACACAACACCGTCTCTCTTTTTTTGCCGGAAACGACGGCCCGGAAGCCGATCGTCCCGGCGGGCGATGCGTATAAATACTTATTTTTCGGCCGACGATTCGCCGATCGCACCGTTTTTCGTATTTTTGCATGAATTTCTCAAAACCAGCCGCCATGATCGACTTCCGGGCCCTGCCGTCGCCCTGCTACATCCTCGACGAGAAACTGCTCGACGCCAACCTCGCGACGATCGACCGCGTGCGCCGCGAATCGGGCGCCGAAGTGATCGTCGCCCTCAAGGCGTGCGCCATGTGGTCGGTCTTTCCCGAGCTGGCGGCGCACTCCGACGGCGCCACGGCTTCGTCGGCGGCCGAGGCCCGGCTCGTCCTGGAGGAGTTCGGCGCTCCGGCCCACACCTACGCCCCCGCATACAGCGACCGCGACTTCGACGAAATCCTGCGCTGCAGCAGCCACATCACCTTCAACTCGCTCGGCCAGTTCCGGCGCTTCGGACAGCGGGCCCTCATCAACGGCCTCTCGTGCGGAGTGAGGATCAACCCCGGCTATTCGCCCGTCGAAACCGACCTCTACAACCCCTGCGTCGCGGGCTCGCGCCTGGGCATTCCGCCCGAACTGCTCGGCGAGCTCCCGGCAGGCATCGAGGGGCTGCACTTCCATGTCCTGTGCGAATCGCGCCCCGAGCATCTGCAGCGGGCGCTCGAAGCCGTCGAGGAGCGCTTCGGGCACCTGCTCGGCCGGATCAAATGGCTCAACATGGGCGGCGGGCACCTGATGACCCATGCCGACTACGACTGCGACCGTCTGATCCGCATCCTGCGCGACTTCGGGGCGCGCCATCCGCATCTGCGGCTCATCCTCGAACCGGGCAGCGCCTTCACCTGGCGCACGGGCTATCTGGTCTCGACCGTGGAGGACATCGTGGAGAACGGAGGCGTGCGCACGGCCATGCTCGACGTCTCGTTCGCCTGCCACATGCCCGACTGTCTGGAGATGCCCTACAAACCCGCGATCGTCGGGGCGCACGAGCCTGCGGAGGGCGAAAAGCGGTGGCGCATGGGCGGGGCCAGCTGCCTGGCGGGCGACTTCTGCGGCGACTGGGCCTTCGACCGCGACCCGCAGGTGGGCGACCGCATCGTCTTCGAGGACATGATCCACTACACGATGGTCAAGACCACGATGTTCAACGGCGTGCACCACCCCTCGATCCTCATCGCCCGGCGCGACGGAGGCATCGAAACGGTGCGCGAATTCGGGTACGAGGATTTCAAGAACCGCATGTCCTGACCCGACCGAACCGGACCGACAACCCAAACAAACGCAATAAATGGAAAAATTCACCGCAACCTCCTACGAACTCGCCTGCGTGGCCACGGGGCGCCGCTTCGGGGACGAAGGCTGGACGCTCGAGGACCGCGCCTGCAAAACGCCGTCGCTCGTGCGCGCCGAATACGCGAAAAAACAGCTCGAAGTGCGCTCCGACGACTGCGGGCTCTACAAATTCGCCGACTGGCTGCCCGTTCGCCGCATGCTCCGGGGCTCGTCGGCCCCCGTCACCTACCGCAGCAGGGGGCTGGGCCGGCACCTCGGGCTCGAGAATCTCTGGATCACCTTCAACGGCTACTGGCCGGCCATCGGCGCTTCGATGACCACCTGCTCGTTCAAGGAGACCGAGGCCTACACGGTCTGCGCCCGCGCCGCCGAAGACGAAGACCGGGTGCTGGTGGTCGCCTCGGCGGGCAACACGGCGCGCGCCTTCGCCAAGGTCTGCTCCGACAACCGCATCAAGCTGCTGCTCGCCGTGCCGCAGGACAACATCGGGGCCCTGTGGTTCGCCGAACCGCTCGATCCGTGCGTCAAACTGATCTGCTGCGAAAAGGGAGGCGACTATTTCGATGCCATCCGTCTCTCGAACCTCGCGCTGAAGGCCCGCGGATTCTATGCCGAGGGCGGCGCCAAGAACGTCGCCCGCCGCGACGGCATGGCCACGACCGTGCTGTCGGCCGCGACGACCATCGGACGCATTCCCGACTACTACTTCCAGGCCGTGGGCAGCGGCACAGGCGCCATCGCCGCCTGGGAGGCCAACATGCGCCTCATCGAGGACGGCCGCTTCGGCTCGAACACGATGAAGCTGATGGTCTCGCAGAACGCTCCGTTCGTGCCGATGTACGACGCCTGGCGGGCCGATTCGCGCCAGATGCTGCCCTACGACGACGACAAGGCGCGGCGCGACGCCGAAATCATCGACGCCAAGGTGCTCTCCAACCGCCGTCCGCCCTACGGACTGGCCGGAGGTCTTTACGACGCGCTGAAAGCCACGGGCGGCGACGTTTTCGTGGCCACCAACGCCCAGGCCCGCAAGGCCGGGAAGCTCTTCCGCGAACTGGAGGGCGTCGACATACATCCGGCTGCCACCGTGGCCACCGCCTCGCTCATCAAGGCCGTGGCCGACGGCAGGGTGGAGCGCGACGCCACCGTCATGCTCAACATCACGGGCGGCGGCGAGGAGCTCTTCAAGGAGGGCCGGGAGCTTCGGCATCTGGAGCCCAGCGCCGTCTTCCCGCTCGACGTCGAGGCCGAGGAGGTGATCGCCCGGATCGAAACGCTCTTCGAGCGATAGCCCTCTCCGCCGGCAGGGCGGTCCGACAGCGGCTGCCGCCTCCGGCCCCGGGGACCGCTCCCCGTCCGAAAAAAATCGGCCCGAAAATCAGCGAAACAGCCCGAAAAGCGTATCTTTGCGGCGGTTTGGAACGCGGCTCGCAGCCGGACCCGTTCCGACCGCCGTTCTTATTTCACACACATTCAAACAAAAACGAACATGCAACAACCTCTTCCGAAGCAGCCCGTCTGCTGGCGCCGCTGGAACCGCAAAGGCTGGTCGGTCTTTGCGAGCCTCCGCCGCCACACGTGCATCGGAGTGCTCTCGGTGGGGATGTCCATGCTCCTGCTTGCGACAGAGGGCGCCTCTGCACAACCGACCGACTCGCTGACGGTTCTCCGCGAACTGCGCATCGCCGAGGTCGGCATCTCGGGCCGTCGATCGGCCCCCGTGCGCAACGCCGCATCGCAAACACCGCTTTTCGACCGGAAAGCACAGGCCGCCGCGCCTTTCCAGACGCTGGAATCGGCCCTGCGCACCGCACCTTCGGTCGACATCCGCGAACGCGGAGGCAAAGCGGCGCAGGCCGACATCTCCATCCGCGGAGGCTCCTTCGACCAGACGATGGTCCTCCTGAACGGCATCGACTTCACCGATGCCCGCACCGGCCACCAATCCCATTCCCTGCCCGTCGACCTCGAATGCATTTCGGGCGTCGAACTGCTCGAAGGCATTCCGGGCGTGGGCGCCTATGCCGGCGCCGTCGACATCCGCACGGCCCCGCTTCTGCCGCAATACCTGCGCGCCGAGGGGGCCGGAGGACAACACGGATACGCCTACCACAACCTTTCGGGCGCCTGGACCTCGGGCCGTCTGACGGTGCAGGCCGCCGAATCCTACCGCCGCAGCGACGGCTACATGCACAACACCGACTTCGCGACCTACAACGCCTTCGCACGCGCCACCTGCGAGACGCCGCATGCGGGGCTGTTCGATCTTCAGGCCGGCTACCAGAACCGGGCTTTCGGATCGAACGGCTTCTATGCCGCCTACAACCCCGAACAATGGGAGCGCACGACCACGGCGCTGGCCTCGCTGCGCTGGCTGCACGCCGTCGGACGCATTTCGCTGGGTGCTGCCGTCAGCTACCGCAAGAACAACGACCGTTACGACTGGACGCGGGGCACGGCCATGAACCGCCACACGACCGACAACGCCGGAGCCAAGGCATGGATCGGCTGCGACTGGGCGGGCGGCACGACGACCCTGGGCGGCGACTATGCCTTCAACCACATCTACAGCACCAATCTGGGCGAGAGGCTGAACATTCCCCACGACAGCTACACCCACGCCAAAGCCCGCCACACGGGCAATCTCTACCTGCGCCACACGGGACACCGGGGACCGTTCGACGCCGCGGCATCGGCCGGTGCGAGCTTCACGCCCTACGGCACCGCCGCACTGTGGAGCCTTTCGGCCGGATACGCTCCGGGCAGAGGATGGCACATCGGCGCCGGCGCCACGCAGTCGATGCGTCTGCCGACCTTCACCGACCTCTACTATTCGTCGCCCGCCCAGATCAACAACCTCGACCTCGTGCCCGAAAAGGCGGTCACCGTCCACCTCGACGCGCTCTACGCCCGGGGCTGCTGGAACGCCTCGCTGCGCGGATACTACCGGGCCGGACGCGACATCATCGACTGGGTGTGGCACCCGGCCGACGATCCCGTCGAGGCGTGGCGCGAGAAGTGGCATTCGGAGCAGAGCAGCGCTCTCGACACCTACGGCGTCGAAATCGCGGGCGGCTATGCGTCGGAGCGGGGATTCCTGCGCCGGGCGACGCTCTCCTATGCGTACATCGCCACCGACCGCCGTTCGGACCTCGTGGCCAAGAGCGCCATGGACTTTCTGCGCCACAAGGCGGCTCTGACCGTCGAGGTGCGTTTTCTGCGCCGCATGACGCTCTGCGTGACCGCCTCGGCGGCCGACCGCAACGGCAGCTACACGCACTATCCCGCAGCGGGCGACCCCTCCGTGAGCGAAATCCGCGACTACAAGCCCTACTTCCTGCTCGACGCGCGTCTGAGCTGGGAGAAAGGCATCTGCCGGCTCTACGCCGAAGGCTCCAACCTCACCGACACGCGCTACTGCGACCTGGGCGGCATCCGGCTGCCGGGCGTATGGGCGTCGGGCGGCATGGTGCTGACCATCGGGCGGCGATAGCCTCCTGCGATCCGGCTGCACGACGGTCCGGCTCTCCGAAAGGGAAGCCGGACTTTCCGTTTTTACGAAACCGGGCGTTTTTTCGTAACGGTCCGTCGGTATTTCATGAAAAAATCTTATATTTGAATCACAAAAAACACCATCCACCGATCTTATTGAGCCGAGAATCACAGAGTGCGTGCCCAATTTCAGCGAGGGCCGCGACCAGGAGGCGATCCGGCAGATCGTCTCGTCCATCGAACGTTCGGGCGGCGTCAAAGTGCTGGACGTCGACCCCGGACAAGCCACCAACCGCACCGTAGTCACCTTCGTCGGTGCGCCCGAAGCGGTCGTCGAAGCGGCCTTCCAAGGCGTGAAACGGGCTGCCGAGGTGATCGACATGCGGCACCACAAGGGGGCCCATCCCCGCATGGGCGCCACCGACGTGCTGCCCCTGATCCCCATTTCGGGCATCACGCTGGAGGAGTGCGCGGCCCTGTCGCGCGAGCTGGCCAAGCGCATCGCCGACGAGCTGCGCATCCCGACCTACTGCTACGAGGCGGCCGCCCTCCGGCCCGAACGCAAGAACCTGGCCGTCTGCCGGGCGGGCGAATACGAGGCGCTGCCCGAGAAGCTCGCCGATGCCGGCAAAGCGCCCGACTTCGGCGCCCGGCCCTACGACGAGGGCATAGCCCGCACGGGAGCCACGACGGTCGGCGCCCGCGACTTTCTCATCGCCGTGAATTTCAATCTCAACACCACCTCCACGCGCCGCGCCAACGCCATCGCGTTCGACGTGCGCGAGAAGGGACGCCCCGTGCGCGAGGGCAACCCCATCACGGGTCCGATCGTGAAGGACGCCGCCGGAAATCCCGTCATGCGGCCCGGCACGCTCAAGGCAACCAAGGCCATCGGCTGGTACATCGAGGAGTACGGCATCGCCCAGGTCTCGATGAACATCACCGACATCTCCGTCACACCTCTGCATATCGCCTTCGACGAGGTGTGCCACAAGGCCGACGCCCGCGGCGTGCGCGTCACGGGCACAGAAATCGTCGGTCTGGTGCCCAAACGGGCGCTCATCGAAGCCGGAAAATACTTCCTGCGCAAGCAGCAGCGCTCGACGGGCATCGCCGAGGAGGAGATCGTCCGCACGGCCGTCAAGTCGATGGGGCTCGGCGATCTCAAACCGTTCGTCCCCGAGGAGAAAGTCATCGAATATCTGCTTGAGGCGGACGTGCGGAAGAAGCGTCTTATCGATCTGACATGCAAAGGTTTCGCAGCCGAAACAGCCAGCGAGTCGCCCGCACCGGGCGGAGGGTCTATCTCGGCCTACATGGGGGCTTTGGGCGCCGCGCTCGGTACGATGGTCGCCAACCTTTCGGCCCACAAGGCCGGATGGGACGACCGCTGGGAGGAGTTCTCCGACCGGGCTGAGCAGGGGCAGGCGCTCCTCGCCGAACTGCTGCGTCTGGTCGACGAGGACACCGAGGCCTTCAACCGCATCATGGCCGTCTTCGCCATGCCCAAGTCGACCGACGAGGAGCGGGCGGCCCGCAGCGAGGCGTTGCAGGCCGCGACGCTCTACGCCACGCAGGTGCCGCTCCGGACGATGCAGACCGCCGTGCAGATATTCGATCTCGTGCAGGCCATGGCCGCCGAGGGCAATCCCAATTCGGTCTCCGATGCCGGTGTCGGCGCCCTGGCCGCGCGCAGCGCCGTGCTGGGGGCGTGTCTCAACGTGAAGATCAATGCCGCAGGGCTCAAGGACCGCGCCGAGGCCGACGCACTCGTCGCCCGGGCCGAAGAGCTGGCCGCCGAGGCCGTGCGCCGCGAAAAAGAGGTGCTGGCCCTCGTGGAATCGAAAATCAAATAACCGTTCCGATATGACATTGCAGGAGTTTCAAGCCGACATTCGCGCCGGCATTCCCGATGAACTGCCCGCCGCGAAACCCTACGATCCGCAGATCAACCACGCCCCCCGCCGCAAGGAAATTCTTTCGCCCGAGGAGCGGGTGCTTGCTTTGAAGAACGCCTTGCGTTACTTCCCTGAGCGGCACCACGCCGTGTTGGCTCCGGAGTTCGCCGAAGAGCTGCGCCGCTACGGCCGCATCTACATGTACCGCCTGCGGCCCGACTACGAGATGTATGCGCGGCCCATCGACCACTATCCGGCCCGCTGCCGGCAGGCCGCCGCCGTCATGCTGATGATCCAGAACAATCTGGACAAGGCCGTGGCGCAGCACCCCCACGAACTGATCACCTACGGCGGCAACGGCGCCGTGTTCCAGAACTGGGCGCAGTACCGGCTGACGATGAAATACCTGTCGGAGATGACCGACCGCCAGACGCTGGTGATGTACTCGGGCCATCCGCTCGGACTCTTCCCGTCGCATCCCGACGCCCCGCGCGTCGTGGTCACCAACGGCATGGTCGTCCCCAACTACTCGAAGCCCGACGACTGGGAGCGCATGAACGCCCTCGGCGTCTCGCAATACGGGCAGATGACCGCCGGATCGTACATGTACATCGGTCCGCAGGGCATCGTCCACGGCACGACCATCACGGTGCTCAACGCCGCCCGCAAACGCTTCACCGCCGGACGCAGCGACACGCGCGGCATGCTGTTCGTCTCGTCGGGTCTGGGCGGCATGTCGGGCGCCCAGCCCAAGGCGGGCAACATTTCGGGCGTCGTCTCGGTCATCGCCGAAATCAACCCCAAGGCGGCCCGGAAACGCCACGAACAGGGATGGATCGACGAGCTGCACGAATCGCTGGACGAACTGATCCCGCGCATCCGCCGGGCCGTCAGCGACAAGGAGGTCGTTTCGCTGGCCTACGTGGGCAACGTCGTCGACCTCTGGGAGCGCCTTGCGGAGGAGGGGATCGACGTCGACCTCGGTTCGGACCAGACCTCGCTCCACAACCCCTGGGCGGGCGGCTATTACCCCGCCGGATTGAGCTACGAGGAGGCCAACCGCATGATGGCCGAGGAGCCGGAGCGGTTCCGCGGGTGCGTGCAGGCGTCGCTGCGCCGGCAGGCCGACGCCATCAACCGGCTGACGGCCCGCGGCATGTATTTCTTCGACTACGGCAACGCCTTCCTGCTGGAGGCCTCGCGCGCCGGAGCGGCCGTGACGGATGCGGAGGGGAGGTTCCGCTATCCCTCCTACGTGCAGGACATCATGGGCCCGATGTTCTTCGACTACGGGTTCGGCCCGTTCCGCTGGGTCTGCACGTCGGGACGGCCCGAAGATCTGGAACTGACCGACCGTCTGGCCGCCGAGGCGCTCGAAGAGATCCGCCGCACGGCCCCCGACGAAATCCGGGGCCAGCTGGACGACAACATCCACTGGATCCGCGAAGCCGGCCGCAACCGGCTGGTCGTAGGCTCGCAGGCCCGCATCCTCTACGCCGACTGCGAGGGCCGCACCAAAATCGCCCTGGCCTTCAACCGGGCCATCGCCGACGGGCGTCTGTCGGCCCCGGTGGTGCTGGGCCGCGACCACCACGACGTCTCGGGCACCGACTCGCCCTACCGCGAAACGTCGAATATCTACGACGGCTCGTCGCGCACGGCCGACATGGCCGTGCAGAACGTCATCGGCGATGCGTTCCGCGGCGCCACGTGGGTCTCGATCCACAACGGCGGCGGCGTGGGCTGGGGCGAGGTCATCAACGGCGGCTTCGGCATGGTGATCGACGGAACGGAGGAGGCGGACCGCCGCATCCGCGAGATGCTCTTCTGGGACGTCAACAACGGCATTGCCCGCCGCAGCTGGGCCCGCAACGCGGGTGCGCAGTCGGCCATCCGGCGCCAGATGGAGCGCACGCCCGAACTGCGGGTGACGCTGCCCAACGAAGCCGACGACGATCTGATCCGCAAAGCTCTGGAACATTGATTTCAACAACCTATTATCCCACATGGAACATCATCATATATCGGCGGAGCGTCTCACCATCGGCCGCGTCCGCGAAATTCTCGAAAGACACCTCCCGCTGGCCCTCTCCGACGACGCCCGCCGGCGCATCGTCCGCTGCCGCGAATACCTCGACCGCAAGACGGAACGGCCCGAACGGCCGATCTACGGCGTAACCACCGGTTTCGGGTCCCTGTGCAACATTTCGGTAGGGCACGACGATCTGGCGCAGCTGCAACGCAACCTCGTCCGCTCGCACGCCTGCGGCACGGGCGAACGCGTGCCCGCGGAGGTCGTGCGACTCATCCTGCTGCTGAAAATCCAGTCGCTCGCCTACGGCCATTCGGGCGTGCAGATAGCCACGGTAGAGCGGCTCATCGACCTGTTCAACAACGACATACTCCCGGTCATCTACCAGCAGGGATCGCTCGGCGCCTCGGGCGACCTGGCGCCGCTGGCCCACATGAGCCTGCCTCTGATAGGGCTGGGCGAGGTGGAGCACGAAGGCCGGGTGCGCCCGGCTTCGGAGGTGCTCGCCGAAATGGGGTGGCAGCCCATCGAACTGCAATCGAAAGAGGGGCTGGCGCTCCTGAACGGCACGCAGTTCATGGCGGCCTACGGCGTATGGGCGCTTATCGAAGCGCGCAAGCTGAGCGAGTGGGCCGACACGATCGGCGCGCTGTCGCTCGATGCGTTCGACGGACGCATCGAGCCCTTCAGCGACGAAGTGCACGCCGTGCGTCCGCACCCGGGACAGATCGCCACGGCCCGCAATATGCGCCGGCTGCTGGAGGGCAGCGAAATGATCGCCCGCGAGAAGCGGCACGTGCAGGACCCCTATTCGTTCCGCTGCATCCCCCAGGTGCACGGGGCGTCGAAAGACACGATCGACTACGTGGAGAGCGTGCTGACCACCGAAATCAATTCGGCGACCGACAATCCGACCGTCTTCCCCGATCTGGACACGGTGGTTTCGGCCGGCAACTTCCACGGACAGCCCATCGCTCTGGCGATGGATTTTCTGGCGATCGCCGTGGCCGAGCTGGCCAACATCTCCGAGCGGCGCATCTACCAGCTCATATCGGGCTCGCGCGGCCTGCCCGACTTTCTGGTGGCCAAACCGGGGCTGAACAGCGGTTTCATGATCCCGCAGTACGCCGCCGCATCGATCGTCAGCCAGTCGAAAGGGCTCTGCATGCCTGCGTCGGTCGACTCGATCCCCTCGTCGCAGGGGCAGGAGGACCACGTGAGCATGGGTTCCAATGCCGCCACGAAGCTCTACCGCGTGGTGTGCAACTCGCAGCGGGTGCTGGCCATCGAGCTCTTCAACGCCGCGCAGGCGTTCGAATTCCGGCGCCCGGCACGCACGTCGCCCCTGCTGGAGCGCCTGCTGGCCGACTACCGGCAGCACGTGCCCTTCATCGAGGACGACACGGTGATGTATCCGCATATCGAACGCTCGATCGAATTCCTGCGCCATGAAACTGCTCGTTAGGAACATCGGCACGATCGCGGGCATCCGGCCCGCCGGGATGCTGCGCGTCCCGGGCGGGGAGATGGGGCGTCTGGAGACGCTCGACGACGCCTGGCTGCTCGCCGACGAAGGGCGCATCGCCGCCTTCGGCCCCATGACCGATCCGCCGTCGGGCGACGGGGCGCAGGTCGTCGACGCCGGAGGGGGGATGCTCTTTCCCTCGTTCTGCGATTCGCACACCCATCTGGTCTACGCCGGGAGCCGCGAGCAGGAGTTTCTGGATAAGATCAACGGCCTGAGCTACGAGGAGATCGCCCGCCGCGGAGGCGGCATTCTCAACTCGGCCGACCGGCTGCACGAGACCTCCGAAGAGGAGCTCTACCGTCAGGCCATGACGCGCGTGCGCGAAATCATCGCCATGGGCACCGGATGCGTCGAGATCAAGAGCGGCTACGGCCTCTCGACCGAGGACGAGCTGAAGATGCTGCGCGTGATCCGCCGCATCCGCGAAACGGCGCCGCTGACCGTGCGGGCCACCTTCCTCGGAGCGCATGCCGTGGCCCGGGCCTACGCGGGGCGGCAGGCGGCCTATGTCGATCTGGTGTGCGGCGAGATGCTGCCCGCCGTGGCAAGAGAGGGGCTGGCCGACTTCGTCGACGTGTTCTGCGACGAAGGGTTTTTCTCGGTCGGCGAAACCGTCCGCATCATCGAGGCGGGCCGCCGGCTGGGGCTGCGGGCCAAGATACACGCCAACGAGCTGGCCGTATCGGGCGGCGTGCAGGCGGGCGTGGCCCACGGAGCGCTCTCGGTCGACCACCTCGAACGCACGGGGGCCGCAGAGATCGAGGCGCTGCGCGGCTCCGACACCATGCCGACCCTGCTGCCCGGCGCGGCATTCTTCCTGGGCATGAGCTATCCGCCGGCCCGCGACATGATCCGCGCGGGCGTGGGCGTGGCGCTGGCTTCGGACTACAATCCCGGTTCGTCGCCCTCGGGCAACATGCGCATGGTCTGCTCGCTGGCCTCGATCCGCATGCGGATGACCCCCGCCGAGGCGATCAACGCCGCGACGCTGAACGGAGCCTACGCCATGGGCACGAGCACCGACCACGGTTCGATCACTCCGGGCAAGGCGGCCGACTTCTTCCTCACCGCCCCGATGCCGTCGATCGAATTTTTCCTCTACGCCTACCAGACGCCGCTGATCCGCAGCGTTTTCCTGCGGGGCGAGCAGGTCGCAGCCGGGGTCTGAATCGGAGCCGGAGACGAACGGGAGGCGGATTGGAACAGTTTTTGCCGGAAAAACGGACGTCATAATAATTAATTTTTAGATTTATGAAACGTTTTTTATTATCGTTCGTCTGCGCAGCCGCCGCATTCGCCGTAAGCGCTGCGCCGCAGAAAGTGGATTTCGGCAAGCTGCCCAACAACTCGCAGGAGTTCATCCGCAAGAACTTCCCCGGTGAGACGGTCAAAACGGTGGAGATGGACCGCGAAGCGTCGTGGGACAAGTACACCGTCTTCTTCAACAGCGGCAGCCAGGTGTCGTTCGAAGGCGGCAGCGGCGACTGCTCGCAGATCATCATGAAGAACGGCGCCGTGCCCGCCACCGCTCTGCCGACCAAGGTGAAGAGCTATGCCATGGCCAAGTATCCGCGTCTGGACATCGTGATGTACGAAACGACCGCCGACGGCTACAAAGTCAAGCTCTCGGACCATACGGTGCTGAATTTCGACAAAAACGGCGATTTTCTGAACGCAACGAAATAATCCGTTCCGGAAATCTTTCCGAAAGGTGGATCCGCCCCCGCCGCACGACCGTTGCGGCAGGGGCGGATTTCCATTGCGCGCCGGAGAGGGGGAGGCGGAGAGGAGCCTCCGCACCGGAGAAAGAAACCGCCTCCGAGCCGGGGAGGGGGGGGGAGGGGTGAGGCGGAGACCGTGGCGGGGAAGAGGAGAGAAGACGGCAAAGGGAGCGCGGGCGAGGGCCCGAGAAGTGAACGCGCGAGAAAAGGCAGAGAGGAGACCGCAGAGAGAGGCAGAGGGGAGAGCGCGGCGAAAAGCAGAGGGGAGACCGCAGAGAGAGGCAGAGGGGAGAGGGCGGAGAAGCGACGCGGCGAGGGACCGGGGTGGGACCGGGGTGGAACCAGGGTGGAATCAAGGTGGAACCGGATGCGGCTCGAAAAAGCCGGCATCCGGCAGAGAGGGCGCAAAAAAGCCGCCGGGCATCGAACCCGGCGGCTTCGCAGCGGAGCAGCGCTATTCGCGGCCCGTGTCGAAAGTTTCCGATACCTTTTTCAGCAGATCGACGATCGGCAGGTGCTGCGGGCAGATGCGTTCGCACTTGCGGCAGGCGATGCACGCCGCGGCACGGCCGTGCGTCTCGGCCAGCGTGTCGTAGTAGACCTGCTGGATCGAGAAGCCCTGGTTGACCGACTGCCGGTCGGCGTTGTAGAGCGCGAAATAATCGGGAATGGCGATCTGCCGGGGGCAGCCGGGCGTACAGTAGCGGCAGGCCGTGCAGGCGATGGCGATCGAACGGTTGATGACCTCGACGGCCCGGCCGACGATCCCGCGCTCCCGCTCCGAAAGCGGACGGAAATCCCGCATGTAGGAGGTGTTGTCCTCCAGCTGGGCGAGCGACGACATGCCGCTGAGCACCATCATCACCCCGTCGAGGCTCGCGGCATAGCGCACGGCCCACGATGCGGGCGACAGGTCGGGTTCGGCCTCGCGGAAAAGGGCCTCGGCTTCGGCCGGAACACGCGCCAGCGAACCGCCCTTGACGGGTTCCATGACCACCACCTGCTTGCCGTGGCGGCGCGCCGTTTCGTAGCAGCGCCGCGACTGGATGCTCTCGTTGTCCCAGTCGAGGTAGTTGATCTGCAGCTGGACGAACTCGATTTCGGGATGGGCCGTCAGAATTTCGTCGAGCAGCTCGGCCGAATCGTGGAACGAGAAGCCCACGTGGCGGATGCGGCCCTCGGCCTTCATGCGGGAGACGAAAGCGAAGCTGTCGAAACGCTGCACCTTGCGGTAGTTGGCGGCACCGAGGCTGTGGAGCAGGTAGTAGTCGAAATAGTCGACGCCGCACTTCTCCAGCTGCTCGGCGAAGATGCGCTCCTGGTCGCCCTCCTGCTGGAGGAACATCGTAGGCAGCTTGTCGGCCAGCGTGAAGCTCGCGCGCGGATGGCGCCGCACCAGAGCCTCGCGCACGATGCATTCGCTCGTGAAGTCGTGGTACATGTAGGCCGTGTCGAAGTAGGTGAAACCCCTCTCGAGAAAGGTGTCGACCATCCGCTCGACCTGCGGCATGTCCACGGTTTTCTGGTTGTCGGGGTCGGCCAGCGGCAGACGCATGCAGCCGAAGCCCAATTTCAGAGCCATGCTATTTGCGGAGTAAACGGTTGATGGCCAGCCAGCCGCCGCCGATCTGAAGCAGCATGCCCGGCAGACCGATTCTGAAATCCTGCGCCGCAGCCCGAAGATCGCCGAGCAGGGCCCATTCGCCGAGCGAGCCGATCGTCTGGTAGGCGAGGACGACTCCGGCCAGCAGCGGCAGCGAAACCCTCCGGCAGCGGGCGACGGCCCATCCGGCGACGAGCGCCAGAACGACCGATTTGAACACGATGGCCGGGAGCAGCGCCGCAGCCGGCATGCCGAAAAGCAGCGAGTTGGCCAGCGGCGAGGCCAATGCCGTGACGAGGCCCGTCCGCCAGCCGAACTTGCAGGCGGCGACCAGCGTGAAGAAGTAGATCGGCAGCCACGTGGGGCCGCCCAGATGCACCGTATGGCAGAGTTGCGGCAAAGCGATGTTGCCCAGCACGAAGAGCGATGCGAGCAGGTAGGTACGGGCCTGGTCGTAACGCAGGGAGTAGAGTTTGACGGTTGTAGTTTTCATTTTGTCTGTCAATTAATTGAATTCGTTTATTTCCATCAGAAGTCGAAGTTCACGCCGCCCAGCACCGTAGCTTTGGGCATCGGATAGCCCGCATTGATCTCGTAGCGCTGCGCCAGCAGGTTTTCGCCCTTGACAAAGATATTCATTATCCGGCAAATCCTCAAACCCGCGCGCAGATTCCACAGCACGAAACTCTCCTGCTCGTAACGGCCGCTCTGCCCGACCTTCACTTCGGTGTAGAGGCCGCGGACATATTGCACGCCCGTCGAGAGGTCCCAGCGCCCCCTGGCGAAGGAGGCTCCGGCATGGAGCTTGTGCTCGGGCGACGCCAGCACGGGATGGGCCATGTGCAGGAAGCTGTAATTGGCATCGACCGACCAGGCGGGAGCGATGCGCCAGGCCGCCTGCACCTCGACGCCGACATTCTCCACCCGGCCCGTGTTGACGTTCTTCGGACGGCCGTCGACGGGCATGCGCATGATTAGGTTTTCGCCGTCGATGTAGAAGACGTTGATGCCGTAGGAGAGGCGTCCGCCGAACAGACGCTGCGACCAGGCGATCTCGTAGCTCCACAACCGCTCGGGCCTGAGGTCGGGATTCTGCGGCGGGAACATGTACATCTCGCGGATGGTGGGGTAGCGGAAGCCCTTCGAGGCCGAAAGTTTGAGTTCGGCATCGGCCGACGGCATCAGCGACACGCCCGCCTGCGGCACCCACTCCGTTCCCACGTGCGAATGACGGTCGAGACGCACTCCGGCATCGAGCACGATCCACGACGCGATCGTCTGGCGGAAGTCCAGATAGGCGGCCACCTCATGCAGCGTCTTGTCGGCCAGCATGGAGCGCTCCGAGCCGTCGAGCGGCTGGTTCCACGCCCGGCCGCCGAAGCGGAACCAGTCGACGCCCACGGTCGTCCGGTTGCCCGCGAAAAGGCGTGCGCTCTGGTACCACGAAACGCCCATCATGTCGTCGCGCGAATGGAACCGATAGTCGAGCGGCTCTTCGCCGGGCGAATAGCCGTCGTCGATCAGATGGCGGCCCCAGTTGTAGAAAAAGCTCAGGCTGCCCGAGCTGCGATCAAAGTCGTTGCGGAGGGCAACCGAGGTCATGCCGCGCGTGATGTGCATGTCGTTGTCGAAAACCGGATCGGAGACGCTCCCCGGATTCGAGGCGTCGAAATGCGTCAGATTGACGTCGGCCCCGACGCTCCAGGCTTTCGCCAACCGGTATCCCAGCTTGGCATAGCCCCCGTACTGGTCGAACCCCATGCGGGGCCGGTGGCCGTCGGTGCGGTTGTAGGAGCCCGTCACGACGCTCGTGAAACGTCCCGCGCGAATCCGGTTCGTAGCTTCGGTCTGAAGCGTGTTGTAGGAGCCGTAGCCGACATGAACGCCCGTCCGAACCCCCTCTTCGCGCATCTTGCGCGTCACGATGTTGATCACGCCGCCCATGGCATTCGAACCGTAGAGCACCGACGCGGGGCCGCGCAGCACCTCGACCCGTTCGGTCATCATCGACTGGCAGGCATCGGCGATCGGGTGGCCCATCAGCCCCATGTACTGCGGATGGCCGTCGATGAGCACCAGCAGCCCCGTGGTCGGCAGTCCGGCCTGCGGAGCGCCTCCGATGCCGCGCAGCGACATCTGTCCGGCGGCCCCCGACGCCACGCCGTAGCCCATCAGACCGCGCCCCGTGGCGAAAAGCCCCGGCACCTGCTCCGTGAGCAGCGGCAGCAGGGAGGATTCCCGGCTCTCTTCGATCTGCCGGCGGTCGATCGTCGAAACGGTCATGGGCAGATGCCGCGGATCGGTGCCGTGACGCGACCCGGTCACCACCACGCTGTCGATCGGATGGGGGAGCGAGGCCTCTCCGCCGGAGGGCGGCACGGCCTGCGACGGCAGAGCAAGCAGCAGAACGGCCGCTGCGAGGAGAAAGCGTTTCATATTCACTCGGAACTGTGATTCAGGGATCGGCCCGCAACGAAGCGGCGGATCGGCTCCAGACACTCTTCGGCCGTCCGGCAGTCGCGGCACAGCGTCTCGACGGGGCACCAGCCCGTGCCGGAGCGGTTGATGATATGCGGCACCTCGAGGCCGTATGTCGTCCGAATGCCCCGGGAGGCGAAAAGTTCGAGCGCCGAGGTGCTGACCACGTCGGCATGGACATCGCAGACGCCGCCCAGAATCATCAGGGCGGCAGCCCCCTTGCCGACGACCTTGTCGGCCACGAAAGCCCCGGCGAGCAGTTCGGGCTCCTCGTGCAGCAGCCGGAAGAGGTCGCCGACGCCCCGTTCGCGGAACGAACGCGTCTGCGCTCCGTTAGCGATCACGCACGAACACCGCTCGGCATGGAGCCGATCGATGAGTTTCCGGCGTTCGGGTTCGGTCAATGAGCGAGTCATGTCTCTTTTTCCGTTTGCAAGGCAATCAATAGCCGAAACGTTCGGCAGCGCGCCGCATCGCCGCGATGATCTCCACGCCGAACGGGCAGCGGCTCTCGCAGGCTCCGCAGGCCACGCACTCGGAGGCATGGTGCGGCAGGGCGGCATAGTGTTCCCGCACGGTTTCGGGCACCGCACCCTCGTCGGGGCACAGGTTGCGGAACTTATTGACCGAGGCGATGTCGATCCCCGCAGTGCAGGGCGCACAATGGCCGCAGTACATGCAACGACCGTGCCAGGTGAATCTGTCGAGCCCGGAAATGACTGACGCATAATCTTTTTCGGCATCGGTCGCCGTACACCATCCGAGTGCGGCCCGCATCTCGTCCTGCGAGCGGACGCCGACCATCACGGCCGCCACGCCGGGGCGCGACAAGGCATATTCGAGACATTGCACCGGAGTGAGCGCCCGCCCGAACGGCGAACGGTCGCCGCTGAGCAGATCGCCGCCGCCGTAAACCTTCATCACGTCGATGCCGACCCCTTCGCGGGCACAGAGCTCGTAGAGCCGCTCCCGCTCGGGATCGACGTTGTGCAGCGGCCGGGCATAGCTCTCGTCGGCCCACAGGGCGTCGACATCCTCGCCGGCCGGCTGCAAGTCGTAACACGGATTGATCGAGAACATCACCACGTCGACGAGCCCCGTCTCCACGGCCATGCGCGCCACCGTCGGATTGTGGCTGCTCATACCGATGTGGCGGATGCGGCCCTCGGACTTCAGACGCTGCGCGTAACGGATGATCTCGCCGTCGAACACGCGGCGGAAATCATCCTCCCGGTCGATGTAATGGATCATGCCCACATCCACCCAATCGGTCTCCAGCCTTGCGAGCAGGTCCTCGAAGGCGGCTTCGGTCTTCCGCAGATCGCGCGTGCGGAGGTACTGCCCCCGCTCCCAGACCGAACAGATATGGCCCTGAATCACGAACTTTTCGCGGCGCCCGGCCAAAGCCCGGCCGAGGGCGGTCCTCAAATCGGGATTCGACGAATAGAGGTCGATGAAGTTGATCCCCTCGCGTTCGGCGAAATCCAGCTCGGAGCGCAGCTGCCCGGCACTCATCTCCGTGAACCCTTCGCACCCCAGAGCGACGGCGCCCACCCGAAGCCCCGTGCGGCCCAATATACGGTATTCCATGATGTTTTCCGAATTTACCGATACAAAGATAGCCTCTTTTTCCGAACCGCACATGATACGGATTGCGGTTTGCATTACCTTTATTCCCGTTTCCCGCAAAAACGATCCGGGCGGCGGTCTTTGAACCGTCGCCCGGATGATCGTCTTATCGGGGAATCACTTTCTGCGGGAGCGGAGAAGAATCTCCGACGCATCGGTCCGCTGTCCGCGCAGCGCGTGCAGCGTCTCCGGAGCAGCCGCAGCGCCCCGGCTCTGCGAACGGAAGCCGACAGCCGCAGGACGGCAGTCGAGCCAGCCGACACCCGGTCGGGCGGCGGCTGCCGCGAACCCTTGCGGACGGACAGCACCGAGAGCGGCGGCCCGGCGGGCTCCCGCTGCGGAGGTCCGCCCCAACGTCGAAGGCTCGGCGGCGCTCTTCTTCACCAGCGTGAAAGGACCGATGGGGTAGTCGATCATAGCCTTGTCGGCGCCTTCGGGCTGATAGCGGAACATATCCACGGGAGTGGCGCCCATCACGACGGGGCCCTGTGCCGACGCCTGGGTGAACCAGTAGAAGAAGTCCATCCAGGTCACCACGCCGATCTCCTTACCCGTCTGGTCCGAAACCGGCATCCCGGTAAGAGTGGCCGTGGTGCCGTCCTCGCCGAGCGAGGCCGCAAGCGCATCGGCAGCGAAGGTCACATAGATACGATCGTCCTCAGGGTCTCGGAAACGCGACGTGTACAGGAACATGCAGGGGCCCAGTTCTTCGTCGGTGAACGAACCGATCTGCTGGTCGGGAATCGTGAATCCGCCCGTCTCGGCATCGAAATTCGCCTGCGGCTGCAACGCGGCATTCTCGCCCTCGCCCGTGCGCATGGTCGACGTCGAGAGACCGGTGACGGTGTAGGTGCGGTTGGCGCTCCGCTGCGAAAGGACGATGTCGAACGTCTTGGGCGTTCCCGACCCCTCCGAAGAGGCGCTCGTGACGGTCCAGGTGCCCAGCCAGGCCTTGTAGGCATCGGTCGGCGGCTGGTTGTTCTCGGTAGCCTCCTCGGCGTGAGCCACCGCGGTGTTGCCGGCGGCATCCGCAACCCGGACGATCAGGGTGTAGGATTCGCCCGGCTCCAGTCCGTCGTAGAAGGTGACGAGGCCTCCCGCTTCGTTCATCGAAGCGATCATCTGCTCCGAAAGATCGTCATCGGCGAAGAGTTCGTCCAGACCGATGATGTCTTCATAGGTGGCACCCATGGCCAGCACCTGCTCGACCTCGGTCGTCGACAGCAGCACCATGCGGCCCGAAGCGACCACGCCGCCCGTGAGCTCGACGAGCACGGTCATCGTGGTTTCGGGATCGTTGAAAGCGTTCCCGTCGAACGTACCGGCGAAAAGGGTCGCTTCGATCTCCGGCGCCGTGCTCGTATCGAGGGTCGAGAAGGCGACCTTGCGGACCGGACCCGTGACGCCGGCTTTCGTATGGACGAAGGCCAGTGCGTAGTAGGCCGTGCCGGGATCGAGATCGGTCGCCGCATAGGTCTGCGGGCCCCGGTCGCAGTAATCGCTCAGCTTGCCGTCGGCATCGAGCAGGGCGACCAGCTCCTCGTCGGAATATTTGTCGACCTCGCCGGCGGGCAGGATGTCGTAATAGTAATCGAGATTCGCGTTGCCGGGCGTCACGGTCATGACGGCCGAGGTGCCCGTGATCTCCGACACCTCGATCCGCAGGGCCATGCCGCGGACCGCATCCATCGTGCGGAACGATGCCGTCGACAGGTCGGTGGTGACCGCACCCGCAACCGAAAGGCCGTAGGCGTAAACGACATAGTCGGTCTCGGCCGAAAGGCCTTCGAGGAGCGTGGTCCGGTAACCCGACGTCAGCTCCGCAGAGAGGTATTCGTCGAGCGGCGCCCCCGCAGCCTCAGCCTTGGCGAGCAGGTCATTGCGATCGGCCTCGATCACATCGCCGGGCGTTGCGAACGCATCGAACTCGCTCCGGAGCATCGTGCCCACACGATAGGTCTCGACCGCATTCGACGGCGAGGTGGTCCGGACGCTGGCCTGGGTGGCCATGACGTCGGAGACGACGATGCGCACCGTGTAGGAGAGGGTTTCGGGCGGGAGAATATCCTCTTCGGTGAGGCTGCCGTCCTTGCAGCCCGTCGCCAGGAACAGCGTCGAGGCGGCGAGCGCAAGAGCCTTCAGATTGAAAATATGCTTTTTCATGGATGGTTGGATGTACTATTTGTTCGCTTTGAGTTCGGACGCTCCGGCAACGTGCGCCCCGAGGGTGTGCGCCGTGCCGGCCGACGGACGGGCGGCGGGCGAACGTTTCGCCGCAGCCGGACCCGCCGTCTTGGTCATGGTGTAGGGTCCCGTCGGGTAGACGTAGGAGGCATACCCATCGGCAGGCGAAAGGAAGTAGATGTCGCCGTCTTCGTCGACGAAGCAGTCGGAGAAGAGCGCTTCGAACGTTCCGCCGCCTTGCAGGTCGCCGCTTGCACCCACGGCCTGCGCCGCAGTGGCCGACGAACGCTGCGCCAGCAGAAGGTAATCCAAATCGCCGAAGATAGTGTACTGGGTCTGGCCGCCCATAACGACGCGGGAGACACCCAAAACGACTATCGAAGCACCGTCGGGATCGGTGTAGAGCGTCTGGTTGTTGAGAATGCCGAAGGCACCGCTCTCGGCATCGTAGTCGGCCGTAATGGCGAACTCGTTGCGATAGTAGGAGACGCCCCAGCCCGTAATCTTGTACTTGCGGTTCGCAGCCTTGGGCTCGATCACCACGTCGAACGAAATGGGGGTCCGGCTCTCCGCACTGGTCTGCATGTTGATCGAACCCGTACTGGTGACGGTCCAGGTGCCGAGCCAGGCCGCATAATCGTCGGTGAACGCAGGCATGGCTTCGGTCGTGAACTTCTTGCTTGCAAGTCCCGTGGTGGCGTAAACCGTGCCGCCCGAAGAGACGCCCACGCCGAAAGCCACCGCATAGTATTCGGTCTCGGGGTCGAGCTCGCAGTCGGCATCGACCGTCGCGCTGCCCTGGAAAAGGTCGTTCATCGAACCGATGTTGCCCATCAGCGACCGGATGACCGCCTCGTCGGAGCCCAGCTCCTCGGCCTCGGCAGCGGGGAAATAGGTCGTGTAGAAATACTCCTTGCGCGTGGAGGACTGAACCGAGTATTTGACGCTGCAATCGTCGAACGACTCGATCCTGACGGTCAGCTTCATGTCCGAAACGATGGGTTCGATGCGGGCGTTGTAGGCGTCGCAGAAGAACTTGCCGTCGCGGAAATCGAAGCCCTCGAAGGTCATGCCCTCGAACGAGACGGGACGGTAGAACTCGATGCCCGTGAGCGTGTAGATGTACGGCGCCTCGATGACCTCATCGCCCGCGACGATGCAGAAATGGCGCGAGGGATAATCCGACGCCTCATCGCGGTACATTTCGTAGGTCGTGCCGTTGATCCAGAGCGAATAGGAGAGCACCCGCTCCATCCCGGCGACGGCATCGGCATACTCCTTCATCAGCTCGGTCCACGACCGGCCTTCGGGCAGCGGCGTCATGCGGATGATGTTGCCCGTGCGCTTGCCCTTGAGCACCACCTCGTCGGCCGAATAGCTGACGATGATGAACTCGGCATCGCCGTCCATACCCGAATTGACCTCGCCCACACCCGAGTTGGGCTCGGAATAGCAGTGGAACAGCGGATTGTAGGTGTCGAAGTTGAGCGTAGCGCCCGCATCGGCATCGTAGGAGTAGAGGCTGCGCGCCGTCTGACCCGCCTTGCCGTGCTCGGAAGCCACGGTGACCTCGCCCGCATCGAACTTCATGAAGAGCGTGATGCCGCCGTAAATCTGGGTCGAGTGGGGGTAGTATTTCATCTGCCAGCCGTTGGGCGCAGCATTGAGAATGCGTTCCGTCTCGGTCTGGACGCGCTCCACCCGGGCGCTGGCCGACTCGTCGAAGAGGTCCTTATCC
>USCH01000024.1 GCA_900553175.1 uncultured Alistipes sp.
TGGAGAATACGAGATTCGAACTCGTGACCTCTTGCATGCCATGCAAGCGCTCTAGCCAGCTGAGCTAATCCCCCGTTGCGTGTGCAAAGATAGACAAATAATCCGAAACTCCAAACTTTTTCCGCTCTTGGAATGCGATTTTTTTTGTCTCCCGATTTCCGAACGGAAGGGGCGCCAGACAGTGCATGGGGCCGCGATGGGGCTGCTGTGAGGTGGATACCGCTATGGAGCCGCCGGGCGGCGGTGGGCCCGAGGCGGGTTTGTCCGTGCGGCGGATGAGCCGGAGGCGTCTCAGAGGGCGGGTGGAGCGCAGGGGGCGGCTTGGCGGCGATGCGTCGGAACGGCGGGCCTGCGTCAGCGGATCGAGTTCATGCGGATGCTGGCCTTGACGAGCGCGAGGGCGCGGATGCGGTCGACGGCCACCTCCTTGTCGGCATGGTGGGGATTCTGGCTGACGAGCTTCACGTATCCCGCGCGTTCGGACTTCTGAATGTACTTCACGGTGACGAACTCTTCGCCGTCGATGTCGATCGAAAGCAGATACATGTCGCCCCAGAAGATGTCGTCGATGTTGCGCAGCTGCTTGTACAGCACGATGTCGCCGCTCTTGAGCAGCGGGTACATCGAGTCGCCGACGATGTAGATCGCCCCGTCGCATTTGGGGAGGTTGGGGATGTGGATGTAGTTGACGGGTTTGGTTTGCGTCTGGTCGGCGAAAAGCGGAACCAGACCGGCGGTTCCCTCGATCGAATAGAGCGGTACGCTCTGCATGGGCAGCGAATTGTCGGTGCGGAGGCGGTAGGCCGTCAGATCGGGTTCGGCGTTGAACATCTCCCCGCGGCCCGATTCGAGCCATTCGGGATTGACATTCAAATCCTGAACCAGTATGTTGCGGTTGCGGGACGACAGCCCCGCCTTGCCGGTCTCGATCATCGAAAGGGCCGATTTCCCGATGCCAAGTCGCTGTGCAAGTTGATCTTGCGTCATGCCGAGTTGCTTGCGTATCAATTTTAACCGTTCGTTCATGGCCGATCCATTGAAAAAAATTATAGAGAAAATTGTATTTTTCGCGTCGGAAATTCAAAAATTGAATATATCTTTGTCCTGCAAAGTTAAGCAATTTATTTTTATTTGCCAAATCATCATTTCCTATCCTTTCCAATGATCTACACGGTCTCATCTGATCTTTACCTCGAAGTTGCGCAGCGTTTGTGCGAAGCGATCGGCTGCGGCGGTTATTTTTCGGGATCGGTCCCGGTCCAGGCACCGGATGCCGAATGTCGCCTGACCGCTTCGGTGATCGTTTATCGTCGCCGGGAATCGTTGCCGGAGGGCGATGCGGAGCCGATTTCGGACCTCGTGCCCGTCTGGTGGGAGTTCCGCACGGTCACCGACCGGGGCGAGGTGCCCAACGACTTCTCCTTCTCCGAACTCCGCCGTCTGCTCTGAACGGCGCAATTTCCCGGTTCCGGCTCTCTCGGATGCGGCATCGTCCGCCGGAACCTTTCGCGAACGGACCCGCCCGCCGCTGTGCCGAGCAAAGGGTCCAAAAATCGAACCATCGTGTCTCGTAAAACCGATCGTACCTCTGCGGGGTGTGAACCCGCAGAGGTTTTCGTTCCCGGAGTGGGGCTGCTGACGCTTGCCGCGCCCGCTCCGGATGCGGAGAGCGCCGGCTCCGGCGCCTGCGAAAAGACCTGCGAAAAGACCCCTGCGCCCCGAATCGTCGGTGCGGCTCCTGCCGCAGCCCTCGGACCGCTTCCGGACCGGTCCGACCGGCCCGATCTTCCCTCTGGAGGCCCGGCGGAAAACGGCCCGGTTTCGTTCGTCGATTTCGCCCGGGAGGTCTACCCCTTTCTGGAGTTCCAGCCCTTCCACCGCGTCTATTACCGCGTGCTCGAAGCCTTCGCCCGGGGGCGCATCCGGCGGCTGATCGTTTCGATGCCGCCCCAGCACGGCAAGAGCGTCGGCGCCACCACGCTGCTTCCGGCCTACGTGCTGGGGCTCGATCCCGACTGCCGCGTGGCCATCGCCTCCTATTCCGGGGCGCTGGCTTCGAAGTTCAACCGCCGGGTGCAGCGCATCATCGAGTCGCGCGAATACGGCGAACTCTTCCCCGCCACGACCATCAAGCGCGGCACCAAGCCGCCCAGCTACATCCGCACGGCCGACGAGGTGGAGATCATCGGCCGGCAGGGCGGGCTGCTCTCGGTCGGCCGCGAAGGGTCGCTCACGGGCAACCGCGTCGACTGCTTCATCCTCGACGACCTCTACAAGGATGCCCTCGAGGCCAATTCGCCCTTGATCCGGGCCAACTGCTGGGAGTGGTACACGTCGGTGGTCCGCACCCGCATGCACAACGCCTCGCGCGAGCTGGTGGTCTTCACGCGCTGGCACGAGGAGGACCTCATCGGCACGCTTGCAGCCCGCGAGCCGGTCGTCGCGCTCACGCGCTGGGAGCAGCTCGATGGGGTGCGTCCGGGCGAGTGGCTCCACCTCAATTTCGAGGCGCTCAAGGCGTCGCCGCCCTCCGAACTCGATCCGCGGGCGCCGGGCGAGGCGCTGTGGGAGGCGCAGCACGGCGCGGAGCTGCTGGCGGCCAAGCGGCGGCTCGATCCCCTGCAATTCGAGGCGATGTACCAGGGGCATCCCTCCTCGCGCGAGGGGCTTCTCTACGGACCGAATTTCGCCGAGTACGACGCGCTGCCGCACGAGATCGTCCGCCGGGCCAACTATACCGACACGGCCGACACGGGCGACGACTACCTCTGTTCGCTCTCCTATGCGGTCGATGCCGACGGTGCGGTCTACATCACCGATGCGGTCTATTCCCGCGAACCGATGGAGCGGACCGAAGGGATGGTCGCCGAGATGCTCGTGCGCTCCGGGACGCGTCAGGCGGCCGTCGAGAGCAACAACGGCGGCCGCGGCTTCGCCCGGGCCGTGCAGGCGCTGGCGCCCGACGTGCGCATCGAGTGGTTCCATCAGAGCGGCAACAAGGAGGCGCGCATCCTCTCCAATGCCGCCACGGTGCTCCATCTGCTGCGGTTTCCGCGGGGCTGGAACCTGCTTTGGCCCGACCTGTACGCCCATCTGACCACCTACCGCCGTCAGTTCCGCTCGAACCGCTGGCACGATGCCGCCGACGTGGTGACGGGCATCGTCGAACGCGAAGTCGCCGACCGGACGCGCCGCCGGGTGAAGAACATGCGTTTTTTGTAGAAAAAGCCTTTCCTGCGGTGCTTTCCGCCGAAAAATTCCTACCTTTCGGCCGATTCCAATCAGGTTTCAAATAAATTCGACAACCCATGAAAACATTGCAAATCGGAAATCTGTGCGCATCCGTGCCTGTCGTTCAGGGCGGTATGGGCGTGGGCATATCCCTTTCGGGGCTGGCTGCGGCCGTCGCTGCCGAGGGCGGCATCGGCGTCGTCTCGTCGGCCGGACTGGGGGCCATCTACCGCGAATACTCCGCAGACTACCGCAAGGCCTCGGTCTGGGGTCTGCGCGAGGAGCTGCGCAAGGCCCGTGCGGCGACGCGGGGCATCATCGGCGTGAATGTCATGGTCGCCATGTCCAATTTCGCCGACATGGTGCGCACGGCCGTCGCCGAGCGTGCCGACATCATCTTCTCGGGGGCCGGGCTTCCGCTCAACCTGCCGTCGTTTCTGCCCGAGGGGGCCCGCACCAAGCTCGCACCCATCGTTTCGTCGGCCCGGGCCGCGGTGCTGCTGTGCCGCAAATGGTTCTCGGAGTACCGCTACGTGCCCGATGCCATCGTGGTCGAAGGGCCGAAGGCGGGCGGACATCTGGGCTACAAACGCGAGCAGATCGACGACGAGCGTTTCTCGCTGGAACGGCTCGTGCCGGAGATCGTCGCCGAGGTGAACGCCTTCGCCGCCGAACATGACCGCCATATCCCGGTGATCGCAGGGGGCGGCATCTACACGGGCGAGGACATCTACCGCATCATGGAACTGGGTGCCGAGGGGGTGCAGATGGGCACGCGCTTCGTCACCACCGAGGAGTGCGACGCCGATCCCGCCTTCAAGCAAAGTTACATCGACGCCCGGCCCGAAGACATCGAGATCATCGAAAGTCCCGTCGGCATGCCGGGCCGGGCCATCCGCAGCTCGTTTCTGGACCGGGTGAAGGAGGGGTTGAAACGCCCCAAGGCCTGCCCGTTCGACTGTATCAAGACGTGCGACGTGACGCACAGCCCCTATTGCATCATGCTGGCGCTCTACAATGCGTTCAAGGGGCGCTTGCAGAACGGCTACGCCTTCTGCGGGGCCAATGCCTGGCGGGCCGAGAGGATACAGCCGGTGCGCGAGCTGATCGCTTCGCTCAGGCGGGAGTACGACGATTTCGCCGCCCGTTGCAGCGGAGCGCCCTTGCGCGAAAAACTCTTCGGCGGCCGCTGACGGCCGGTTCGTCGATGGAAAAGCCCCCTGCCGCATCCGTGCGGCAGGGGGCTTGCTGTGCGTCTCTTCGTGCGGATTACGGCACGGGGGCGTAGGTGAGCGTCAGACGGGCCATCTGCGCGTTTTTCTTGTTGACGACCGTCAGCCGGTAGCGCACGCCGGCCTGCGGGGCGACGGGCGCGAAGGTCAGCGTCAGTCCGTCGTCGTGGGGCGTGACGCTCTGGTCGATCATCGTGCCGTCGGTGTCGGTCAGCTCCAGCTCCACGGTGCCGTTGGCGCTCGTCGTCGAGGTGTAGACAGCCTCGACGAGGGCTTTGCCCGCGAGGGCGGGCAGCTCGACGTAAGCGCCCGTTTTGCTGAAAAACAGCCCCTTGTTCGGTTCGGGAATGTTGGCGGAATACTGCGCATTGTCCACCCAGAAGTATTTGCCGTTCACCGCGCCGTCGGCGTATACGGCGAACTTATGGCCCGCGATGAGGTATTCGCCTCGTCCCGTGAGGCTCTGCTCCGAGCTGCCGGGCAGGGCGGGCGCGGCGATGCCGGGGCCCTCGGCGAAGTCGATCGCCACGACCGTGCGTCCGGGTGTCGGGTCCGGTTCAGGCTCGGGTTCGGGTTCAGGCTCCGGTTCCGGATCGGGGTCAGGGTCCGGATCCGGGTCGGGTGTCGGGTCGGGTGTCGGATCGGGGTCCGGAGCGGGTGCGGGCTGTTCGGTGCCGTTTGCGGCCGGCGTGTCGTCCTTGTCGCCGCAGGCGGTGAGGGCGCCCCAGAGCAGCAGGGCGGCGAGCAGGGTCGCAAGTTGCAGTTTTCTCATGACGGAATGGTTTTGCGGATCAGCGTGAGCGATGTATGGGCGGATTATTGCGCGAGCTCTTCGAGCCGGGCCACGGGCGAGACGTCGAGTGCCGAGAAGTCGCCGTGGAGGTAGCGGTAGTGTCCGGCCATGGCGATCATCGCGGCGTTGTCGGTCGTGAATTTCAGTTCGGGCAGGAACGTGCGCCAGCCCCGTTTGCGCCCCTCGGCCACGATGCCGCCGCGCAGCCCCGAGTTGGCCGATACGCCTCCGGCGATGGCGATGTCGCGGATGCCGGTCTGCTTCGATGCCTTGACGAGCTTGTCGATGAGAATTTCGACCACGGTCGTCTGGAGCGAGGCGCACAGGTCGGCCTTGTTGCGCTCGATGAATCCCGCATCGTCGGCCACGCGGTCGCGCAGCGTGTAGAGGAACGAGGTCTTGAGACCCGAAAACGAGTAGTCCAGCCCCTCGACGCGGGGCCGGGCGAAGCGGAAGGCTCCCGGGTCGCCCTCTTTGGCCAGCCGGTCGATCACCGGACCGCCCGGGTAGGGCAGCCCCATCACTTTGGCACATTTATCGAATGCTTCGCCTGCGGCATCGTCGATCGTCGTGCCGATGATCCGCATTTCGAGCGGCGAGTCGACCCGCACGATCTGGGTGTGTCCGCCGCTGACGAGCAGGCAGAGGAACGGAAATCCGGGGTGGGGCAGCTCCCGGTCGGGCAGGTCGATGAAGTGCGAGAGGATGTGCCCCTGCAGGTGGTTGACCTCGACCAGCGGGATGTTGCGGGAGAGCGAGAGCCCTTTGGCGAACGATACGCCGACCAGCAGCGATCCCACCAGTCCGGGGCCGCGCGTGAAGGCGATGGCATCCACGTCGCCGGCCTCCAGTCCGGCTTCGCGGAGCGCCGTGTCGACCACCGGCACGATGTTCTGCTGGTGGGCGCGCGAGGCCAGTTCGGGAATCACTCCGCCGTACTTGACGTGCACGGCCTGCGAGGCGATGACGTTCGACAGCAGCCGGTTGTTGCGCAATACGGCGGCCGAGGTGTCGTCGCACGAGGATTCGATGCCGAGAATTGTGATATCCATCTCCGTTTTTTCGTTGGATTAACTAAAAAAAGGTTAAATTTGCAAATTCCATCCAGGTCGTAGACCCGTCTCGTGCGCAAAGGTACAAAAATATTGATAAAGGTGGTCTCCGCGACGGTTTTGTCGCTGATCGCCCTGCCGCTGCTGCTCTCGCTGCTGCTGTCGGTGCCCGCCGTGCAGAACTTCGTCGTGCGGCGGGCTGCGAAGGCGGTCTCTTCGCGGCTGGGCACGACGGTCGCGATCGGCCGGGTGGATGTCAGCCTGCTGGGCAAGGCGCGCGTCGAAGGGTTCTACGTCGAGGATTTCCAGCGCGATACGCTGCTCTATGTCGGCCGCCTGGATGCCTATGTCACGGGTCTCGGCCTCTTCGGCGGCGGCATCCGCCTCTCCGGCGGCGAGATTGACGGCGCCCGGCTGTGTCTGCACGAAACGCCCGAGGGGGTGATGAACATCAAGCAGGTCGTGGCCCGGCTCTCCGATCCCGACCGCCCGAAGAAGGGCAACTTCCTGCTCTCCGTTTCCCGGGCTTCGATCCGGAACATGGAGCTCTGCATCGAACGCCTCGAACACCGCAATCCCCCCTACGGCATCGACTTCGGCCATCTGCACGTGAACGATCTCGCGGCCCGCGTCGAGGATTTCACCATCGACGGCCAGACCATCCACACTTCGATCCTCTCCCTCTCGGCCCGCGAACGCAGCGGCTTCGCGCTCGACGATTTCAGCGGCCGGTTTTACCTGACGGGCGGGTGCCTGGGCTTCGACCAGGTGCACCTCTCGACGGCGCGTTCCGATGTCACGATCCCGTCCTTTTCGCTCGTGGGCAACTCCTGGGCCGATTACCGCGATTTCGTGGGCGAGGTGCGCCTCGACGGCGGTTTGCGCCGCACGAAGCTTTCGACCGACGATGTGGCCTATTTTTCGCCTTCGCTGCGCGACTGGCACCTCGTCCTCTCCGATGTCGACGTCGATTTCGCCGGCACGGTCGACGACTTCACGGCCCGCGTGCGCTCGCTGCGCACGGGCGATGCGACGTCGCTGGCGGCCGAAGCCTCGGTCAGCGGCCTGCCCGATCTCGCCCGCACGCATTTCGACCTCGACCTCGAACGGCTGACGACCCGGGCGCGCGACCTCGCTCGTCTGGCCCGGAGCGTCGCGCACGAGGAGCTGCCCTCCGATCTGCTCGCGATGGCCGGACGTGCGGGGCGCATGGATGTCCGGGCCCGTTTTGCCGGCTCTCTGTCGGATTTCGATCTGCGGCTCGGTATGGCTACGGCCCTCGGCCGGCTGACCGGAAATTTGCGGATGTCTCCCGCAGGAGGCGGTCTGCACCGGATGCGGGGCAGCGCCTCCGCCCGTCGCTTCGAGCTGGGACGCCTGCTCGGGCGGACCGATCTGCTGGGCGAAGCGACCCTTGCGGCCCGGATAGACGGCGCGGTGGGGCGCGGTGCGGCCGACGCCCATGTCGCGGGCGATGTCACGCAGTTCGAGCTCAAGGGCTATCGCTACGACTCGCTGCATCTCGACGGCCGGCTTCGCAACCGGGGTTTCGACGGCCGGATCGAGGCGCGCGACCCCAACCTCGATTTCGACTTCCTGGGTGCGGTCGATCTCAACGATTCGATTCCCCGCTACGATTTCACGATGGACCTGCGCCGGGCCGACCTGGCCGCGCTGCACATCAATCCCCGCGATTCGGTTTCCGTGCTCTCCGCACGCGTCGCCGCCAATGCCGGAGGCCGTTCGCTCGACGATCTGAACGGCCGTATCGAGGTGCTCGACGCTACCTATCTGTATGACGACAAGTCGGTTTCGACGCAGAGCATCGTCGTCACGGGCGAAAATTCGCCCCACAGCAAGTTCATCGAGCTGCGGTCGGACTTCGCCGATGCCACGTTCCGCTCCAAGACCAGCTACCGCACGGTCTTCGAATACCTGCGCCGGAGCGCCTGGAACTACCTGCCTCTGCTGGGCCGCAGCGGGACGGACCGGCGGCAGGTGCCGCCCAAGACGGCCGTCGCCGACGACTATTCGCTGCTGTCGGTCAAGGTGCGGAATTTCAATCCCGTCGCCGATGCCGTGTCGGCCGGACTTCAGATCGCCGACGGCTCGTCGTTGCAGCTGCTCTTCAATCCGGCCAGCGACAAACTCTCGCTCAAGGCTTCGTCGGAATACGTCGAACGCAGACGCCTCCTGGCCACGCGCCTTTCGGTCAACGCCTCGAACCGCGGCGATTCGCTCACGGTCTACGCTTCGGCCGAAGACCTCTATGCCGGGGGGATGCACCTGCCCCGCCTGTCGGTCACGGGCGGCGCCCGGCAGGGGCGCATGCAGCTCTCGACGGGCTTCGACGATACGCTGCGGCGCTTCTCGGGGCTGGTGAGCCTGCGTGCCAACGTCACCGACGAAGAGGGGCCCAACGGCCGCGAGGTCGATCTGCGGATTCTGCCTTCGCACCTGACGCAGGGCGACCGCACCTGGCGGATTTTCGCCGACCGGATCGCCATCGACACCGCCCGGGTGATCGTCGACCGCTTCCGGGTGCTGGACGGGGACCAGCAGCTGCTGCTCGACGGCGTGGCCTCGCGCAGTGCGGCCGATTCGCTCACGCTGCGTCTGCGCGACTTCGAGCTGACTCCTTTCGCCCGTTTCGCCGAAAACATGGGCTATTCCATCGAGGGCCGGACGAGCGGCCGGGCGAGCGTGAAATCGGTTTTCCGCCAGAGCGAGATTTCGGCCGACATTCTGCTCGACAGCGTGCGCGTCAACGGCATCGCCGCACCCTCCATGCGGCTCGTATCGCTCTGGGACTTCGCGCGCAACCGGGCGGGAGTCACCGTCACGAACCGCATCCGGCGCGATACGCTCGTGCGCGGGTATTTCGCCCCGGACCGCAGGCGTTACTATGCCCGTCTGCATGTCGGCGACCTCGACATGGGGCTGCTCGATCCGCTGCTCTCCGGGGTGATCTCCTCGACCCGGGGGCTGGCTTCGGCCGATCTGGTGCTGCAGGGCGAGGGCCGCGACGCCGACCTGTCGGGACGGATCGATGTGAACGGATTCTCCACGACGGTCGATTTCACGCAGGTCGCCTACACCCTCCCGCGGGCGTCGGTCGCCGTGAGGAACAACCGTTTCACCCTCGCGGGAGCCCCGGTCTACGACCCCGAGGGCAACCGGGGCCGTCTGGACCTCGACCTGAATCTGCAACACCTCTCCAACATCGCCTACGACGTGCGCGTGGCGCCCGAGCGGATGCTCGTGCTGAACACCTCCTCTGCGGACAACGACCTTTTCTACGGGCATGTCTACGCCTCGGGCGCCGCCCGCATCTCCGGCGGCAAGGGGCAGGTCGACATGGAGATCGCCGCATCGACCGACGAGGGGTCGACCTTCTCGATGCCTCTCTCCGGCAAGTCGAACATCGCCTACGCCGACTTCGTGACCTTCGTCCGGCCCGATCCGACCGATTCGCTGGACGCGGTGGCGCGGCGCAAGCTGTCGTTCGAGCGCAAGCGGCGCCAGAAGTCGTCGGCCGCCAACCGGATGAACATCGCCCTGTCGCTCGACGTGCGCCCCAATGTCGAGGTGGACCTCGACATCGCCGGAAACACCCTCAGGGCCCGGGGCGAGGGGGCGCTCAACATGCAGATCAACCCCAGCTCGAACGTTTTCGAGATCTACGGCGACTACACGATCACCGAAGGGAGCTTCCTGCTCTCGTTGCAGCAGGTCATCAACAAACGCTTCTCGATCGAAAGCGGTTCGTCGATCCAGTGGACGGGCTCGCCGATGAACGCCCTGCTCGACATCGAGGCCGTCTACCGGCTCAAGGCGTCGCTGCAACCCCTTGTGCAAGGCACGGCCGACAACCTCACGGCCGACCGTTCGGTTCCCGTCGAGTGCGTCATCCGTCTCGACGACCGCCTCTCCAATCCGGCCATCACCTTCGACGTGCGCGTGCCGGGCACCGATCCCGAGACGGCGGCCGTCGTGGCCAATGCCCTGTCGACCCCCGAGACGGTCGACACGCAGTTCGTCTACCTGTTGCTTTTCAACAGCTTCATGTCCGAGGTGTCGCAGAGTTCGTCGAACATCGGCTCTTCGGTCTCGGCCGCCACGGGGCTCGAATTCGTCTCGAACATGGTCAGCAACCTGCTCTCGTCCTCCGATCTGGGCATCATCATCCGCTACCGGCCCAAGTCGGAGCTGACGAGCGACGAAGTCGACTTCGGCCTCTCGAAGAGCCTGATCGACAACCGGCTCTTTCTCGAAGCCGAGGGCAACTACCTGATCGACAACAAACAGGCTGTCAATGCCGGAACCATGTCCAACTTCATGGGCGAAGCCTACATCACCTACCTGATCGACCGCGGCGGTTCGCTGCGGCTGAAGGCCTTCACGCAGACCATCGACCGCTTCGACGAGAACCAGGGTTTGCAGGAGACCGGCATCGGCATCTACTACAAGGAGGATTTCAACAACTTCCGCGATCTGCGGCGCCGGGTTCGGGAGCGTTTCGCCAACAGGAAGCGGCAGGAGCGCCGCCAGGCGCGCCTGAGCGCCGCGGCCGAACGCACCGAGCGCGACGAGGCCTACGATGCGGGCGACGGCGGAACGTTCTACGACGAGGAGGACGACGGCATCCGTTATTAGGGAAAACGACAAATTTAAATAAACGTTTGAAATTATGATGACATTTTTGCAGGCCACCGCAGAAGTGGCCATGACCGAGGAGACCCGCATGGGGCTGTGGACCCTGTTCACCAAGGGCGGCTGGCTGATGTGGCCGCTGCTGGCGCTGGGCGGCGTGACGATCTTCATCTTCGTCGAGCGCTTCCTGGCCATCCGCAAGGCCTCGGTGCTGGACATGAACTTCATGAACCGCATCCGCGACTACATCTCCGACGGCAAGATCGGCGTTGCGGTCAACCTCTGCCGCAAGACCGACACCCCCATCGCCCGCATGATCGAGAAGGGCATCGAGCGCATCGGCCGTCCGATGAACGACGTGCAGACGGCCATCGAGAACGTGGCCAACCTCGAGGTTTCGAAGCTCGAGAACGGACTGCCGTTCCTGGCCACGATCGCCGGCGGCGCCCCGATGATCGGTTTTCTGGGCACGGTGCTCGGCATGGTCGAGACCTTCATGGACATGTCGGCGCAGGGCGGCACGGTCGATCTGGCGCTGCTGTCGGGCGGCATGTACGTGGCCATGGTCACCACGGTCATGGGCCTTCTGGTCGGCATTCCGGCCTATTTCGGCTACAACTATCTGGTGGCGCGCATCGAGAAGCTGGTGTTCCAGATGGAGGCCAATTCGATCGCTTTCATGGACATTCTCAACCAACCCGTTCAAAAATAGCGCGCCATGGCAATCAAACACGGTTCGAAGGTGGACAAGAGCTTCTCGGCCTCGTCGATGACCGACCTGATGTTCCTCCTGCTGCTCTTTCTGCTGATCGCCACGACGCTCATCAACCCCAATGCCCTGAAGCTGATGCTTCCCAAAAGCTCCAACCAGCTCAAGGACAAGGCGATGACCACCGTGTCGATCCAGCAGAGCGGCTCTTCCTACAACTACTACGTGGAGCTGGAGCGCGTCGACGGCATCGCGGGCGTCGAGCAGGCGCTCAAGAGCCGCCTCGAGGGACAGGAGGATGCCACCGTGTCGCTCCATTGCGACAAGACGGTGGCCGTCGACGAGGTGGTCAAGGTGATGAACATCGCCAAGGACAACGGTTACAAACTGATTCTGGCCACCGCGCCGAACTGACATGCATTACTACGACCCGAACGATCGGAAACCCCGCCGCTGGGCGGTTGCGGCCGCTGCGGCCTATGCCGCCGTGCTCGCCGCGGCTTTCGCGTGGGTGTCGTTCGACTTCGCTCCCGCGCTGGAAAAGCCGGGCGATACGATTCTGGTCGACTTCACCGAGCCGCCGCGCCCCGAGCCGCCCCGTCCGCCCGTGAAGAGCTCGCCGCAGCCCCGCGTCCATGACGTCGCGGCGCCCGAGGAGCGCACGGCGCAGGTCGCGGGCAACGACGAGGCGACCCGCACGCCCAATCCCAGGGCGCTGTTCCAGATGGCCAAGAGCGGGCCCGACGATCCGGCCGATGCCGGCAACCGCCACGCCCCCGAGGGCGAGGAGCAGGCTTCGGGCACGGGTCCGGGGCTCAACCCCGACGGTCTGGACCAGCTCGACAAGGGTTTGCAGGGGCGCGGTCTGGCGGGCAGCCTGCCCCGTCCCGCCTATCCGGGCAACAAGTCGGGCAAGATCGTCATCCGCGTGACCGTGGGGCCCCGGGGCGACGTCACGAGCGCCTCGTTCGAGCCGAAGGGGTCGACGCAGAGCGATGCCGAACTGGTCGCCGCGGCTCTTGCCGCCGCCCGCAAGGCCCGTTTCACGGAGAGCCGCGCTGCGGTGCAGGGCGGTACGATCACCTATGTTTTCCGAATGGAATGAAGATTGAACGATGAAAACAATACGATGGATCTTGGTCTGCGCCCTCGTCTGCGGCGCAGGCGTGCGGATTTGCCGGGCGCAGGAGCCGGCGGACCGGGCGCAGCGCTCCGCGGAGGGGCGGCTGCGGGCGGCTGCGGCGGAGAGCGCGCAGCATCCGGCGGCGGACGATCCGGCCGTGAAAGGGCCTCTGCTGGTCTTCGATGAGACGACGCACGATTTCGGCGACGTCGAACGGCGGGGCGGCGATCTGGTCCGCGAATTCGTCTTCCGCAACGAAGGGTCGGCTCCGCTGGTGCTGCTGCGCGTGCTGACCTCGTGCTCGTGCCTCAAGGCTTCCTTCTCCAAACGGCCCGTTGCGCCGGGCGGCGAGGAGACCGTGCGCATCACCTACGAGCCGCACAAGAGCGAGCCGGGCGTATTCAACAAGGTGATTCAGGTTTACTCCAATTCGGTCTCGGGCCGCGAAATCCTCACCGTGCAGGGCAATTCGGTGGACGGAGCGGGGGCGGACCGCCGCGGACGGGAGTGATACGAACGCGATCCTGCGCTCCGCATGATGCGGGCGTGCGATCCCAAAAACGAATGAAAGAGATGTCTTCGCTTCTTTTCACCCATGCCACCGTGCTGCCGATGACGGCCGGTGACGACCGGCCCCGCACCTTCTGCGGCTCGGTCGGCGTCGCGGGCAACCGCATCGCCTTCGTTTCGGCCGATCCCGCCGCCGAAGCGGCTTTCCGTGCCGCCCATCCCGAAGCCCGGGTCTTCGACTGCCGGGGCAAACTCGTCATGCCGGGCCTTGTCGACACCCATTGCCATGCGGCCATGACCCTCCAGCGCAGCTATGCCGACGATCTGCCGCTCATGACGTGGCTCAACGACCGTATCTGGCCTTTCGAGGCGCGCCAGACGGCCGACGACGTGGTGCTGGGCATGACTTTGGGCATTGCCGAGATGCTGCTGGGCGGCGTCACGTCGTTCGTGGACATGTACTACCACGAGAACCGCTGCGTCGAGACGGTCGCGCGGCTGGGCATCCGCGCCATGCTGGGCTGCAACTATTTCGATACGAATGTCGACGAGGTGGTGCCCCAGATCGAGGATGCCGCGGCGCGTGCCGCCGGGTGCGACCGCATCCGCATCGCCGTGGCGCCGCATGCGCCCTACACCGTTTCGACGGAGAATCTGCGCCGCGGCATGGCGCTCTCCGACCGTCTGGGGCTGCACCGGATGATCCATGTGGCCGAGACGCGCGACGAGACGGCGATCGTTGCGGAGCGCTGCGGCATGTCGCCCGTCCGCTACCTCGATTCGGTCGGTTTTCTCGACGAGCGGACCGTTGCGGCCCATTGCGTGTGGGTCGACGACGGAGACATGGAGACGCTGGCGCGCCGCGGGGTCACCGTGTCGCACAATCCGCAGAGCAACATGAAGATTTCGAGCGGTGTGGCGCCCGTCGCGCGGATGATCGAGCGGGGGGTGCTGGTGACGGTGGCCACCGACGGCCCCTGTTCGAACAACGACCTGGACATGTTCGAGGAGCTGCGCACGGCTTCGTTCCTGCAAAAATCCGTCACGGGCGATCCGCTGGCGCTTCCGGCCTACGAGACTCTGCGGCTGGCCACGGCCAACGGCGCCCGGGCCATGGGGCGCGCCGACGGCGAGCTGGGCGTGCTGCGCGAAGGGGCGCTGGCCGACCTGATCGTCATCGACTTGCAGCGGCCCCATCTGCAACCCATCCACGATGTGGTGCCGAATCTGGTCTATTGCGGCAAGGCCGCCGATGTCGAGACGGTCGTCGTCGACGGCCGCGTGGCGGTCGAAAACCGCCGCATCGAAGGGCTCGACCTCGGGCAGCTCTACGCCGATGCCGCCCGGGCCGTGGCGCGGATCACGGGGCGGCCCGATTCATCCGGGTCCGGTCACTCCTCCCGCAGGTAGACCGTCGCCGTGCGGGCCGTGTTGTAGATGCGGATGCGGGGCTGCGGGGTGCCCTCGCCGCCCGGCGCCTCGAACGAGAAGTGCTCGCCGTCCATCGCCTGACGCTCCTGTCCGCCGAAGCGCGCCTCGTCGGTCGAGAGCAGGGGCACGTATTTGCCCGGCTCGCGCACCGTCACTTCGTAGTCGGGCACCGAAGCCGTCGGATGCCAGTTGAAGACGAAGAGCAGCGGCCCGTGTGCGTAGGCCATCGTCTTGTTGCGGTCGTCCATCTGAAGGTTCCACGCATAGCCGTCCGACAGCACCCCGTATTTTTTCACCAGCCCGACCATCGCGCGGTCGAAGTCGCCCAGCCACGCGTAGCGCAGGAATCCGTTGTCGGCCAGAGACCATTGCCGCCGGGCATGGGCGTAGCTCCAGCCGTTGCCCTCGCGCGGAAAGTCGATCCACTCGGGGTGACCGAACTCGTTGCCCATGAAGTTGAGCCATGCCTGCCCGCCCGTGGTGATCGTGAAGAGCCGGATCATCTTGTGCAGCGCCATGCCGCGGTCGACGACGAGGCTTTCCGAGGCCCGGTCCATGTGGAAATACATCTCCTTGTCCATCAGACGGAACGCCAGCGTCTTGTCGCCCACCAGGGCCTGGTCGTGCGACTCGGCGTAGGCCACGGTCTTCACCTCCGGCAGCCGGTCGGTCATCACGGCCCACATTTCGCGGATGTTCCACTCTTCGTCGGGCACCTCCTTCAGATACTTGATCCAGAAGTCCGGAATGGCCATCCCCAGCCGGTAGTCGAACCCGATGCCTCCGTCGGCCACGGGGATGCACATGCCCGGCATGCCGCTCACGTCCTCGGCGACGGTCACGGCCGCGGGCCGGAACTCGTGGACCAGCGTGTTGGCCAGCGTGAGGTAGGCGATGGCGTCTTCGTTCACGCCGCCGTCGAAGAAGCGTTCGCGGCAGTCGAAATCGACGTAGCCGTGGTGGTGGTAGAGCATCGACGTCACTCCGTCGAAGCGGAAGCCGTCGAAATGGAACTCGTCGAGCCAGTATTTGACGTTCGAGAGCAGGAAGTGCTGCACCTCGGGCTTGCCGTAGTCGAAAAGTTTCGAATCCCAGTAGGGCTGGTCGCCCGCCGCGCCCGGCAGCGAGTAGAGATGATCCGTTCCGTCCAGCTCGTTGATCCCTTCGTTGAGGTTCTTCACGTAGTGGGCGTGCACCAGGTCCATGATGACCGCAAGGCCCAGCTCGTGGGCGCGGCGGATGAGTTTCTTTAGCTCCTCGGGCGTGCCGAAGCGCGACGAGGGGGCGAAGAAGCTCGACACGTGGTAGCCGAACGACCCGTAGTAGGGGTGTTCGGCGATGGCCATGAGCTGCACGGCGTTGTAGCCGTCCTTTTTGATCCGGGGCAGGATTTTTTCCGTGAATTCGGCGTAGGTGCCCACTCCTTCGCGCTCCTGGGCCATGCCCACATGGGCCTCGTAGATCAGCAGGTCGCCGTTCTTCGAGACGTCGAACTTGTCGCCCCGCCAGTCGAACGGTGTGGCCGGCGACCAGAACTGCGCCGTGTAGTTTTTCGTGGCGTCGTCCTGCACCACGCGCCGCGCATAGGCCGGAATGCGGTCCCGCCAGCCGTTCGGGCCGTGGACGTGAAGCTTGTAGAGCGACCCGTGCACGAGCCGGTCGCGGTACATCGCCGCCGGGAAAAAGGCGCTCCAGACGCCCGCCGCATCCTTGTTCATCCGGATTTCGGTGCGCTGCCAGTTGTTGAAGTCGCCGAAGACGTAGACGTCGCGGGCTCCCGGCAGCCATTCGCGCAGCCACCAGCCGTCGAGCGTCTCGTCCCACTGCCAGCCGTAGTAGCGGTAGCCGTTGGCGTAGTCGGCGATCGAACCCGCCGTGCGGCGGATGTCGTCTATCTTGGCGCGGTAGCGTTCCCAGCGGCGGTTCATTTGCTCCTCGACGGGTCGGAGCCATTCGTCGCGCTGGACGATGGGCAGGCGGGCGGCTTTTTCGTTCATGATCGAAAGACGTTTGTATTTACAAATATAAGAAAAAAGGCCGGAAAAAAATCCGGCCTTTCTCAACAATTACAGGGTCTGTTCGATGTTCCAGACGAACGCCCGGGAGCCCTGCATCTTTGTCGCGGCGTCCATCTCGCGCAGGGCGTCGAGCAGCGGCGGAATCTTCTCGTCGTCGACGATGGCCAGCAGTGACGCATTCATCGAAGGCCATGCATGCGTGCCGTAATGCGGTTCGCCGTCGAACGATCCGCGCCCCTCGGTCAGCGCCCAGCGCGTGAAGCCCCGGACGCCCTGTTCGTCGAGAATGCGGCTCACGCGGTCGGTGAGCGCCTGGTTGTAGGATAAAAAGAGTGCTTTCATGGTTGTCTCATCCGGATTATTCGTTCTTCATGCCGTTCTGGTGCTGCGCCGCCAGACGGGCCAGCCTCTCCTGCTCCTTTCGCTGGGCCCGGTTGACCATGGCCGAATAAAGCACCGGAACGAAGAAGAGCGTGAGGATCGTCGAGAAGGTCAGACCGCCAATGACGGCGATACCCATCGGCTGCCAGGTCTCCGAGCCGGCACCCGTGCCGATGGCCAGAGGCAGCATGCCCAGCACGGTGGTGAACGAGGTCATCAGCACGGGGCGCAGACGGCTCTTGCCGCCGGCGATCACCGCGTCGAAGACGCCCGAGCCGCGCTCGATCAAAAGGTTCATGTAGTCGACCATGACGATACCGTTCTTGGTGACGATGCCCACCAGCATGATGGCGCCGATCAGGGCGATGAGCGACAGCGGCGTGGAGGTCATCCACAGCGCCAGGAAGACGCCCGTGAAGGCGAACGGGATGGTGAACATGATGATGAAGGGGAACTTCAGCGACTCGAACTGCGTGGCCATGACGATGTAGACCAGCACCACGATCAGCACGAAGAGCGTCAGCAGGTCGCTGAAGGCGTCGCCCTGGTCCTCGACCGTACCGCCCACCTCGAGGTCGACGCCGTCGGGCAGCGGATAGTCGGCGATGAGCCGCTCGACCTGGGCCACCACGTCGCCCAGCACCGCATCGGCGCCGAGGGTCGACTGCACCGTGATGACGCGCTGGCGGTTTTCGCGCTGGATTTCGGGCGCGGCATACTCCTCCTGCACGCGGCCGACCTCCTTGAGCTTGACGGGCTGCCCCATCATGTTGTGGAGCGTGATGTTCTCCACATCCTCGACACGTGTGCGGAACGGCTCGGCATAGCGCACGATGATGTCGTACTCGTCGCCGTCCTCGCGGTATTTCGAAGCCACCAGTCCGTCGATGCGGTTGCGGACGGCCTGCGAAGCGGTGGCGCTGTTCATGCCGTAATAGGCCAGCCGGTCGCGGTCGAAGACGACATTGAACTCGGGGCGCAGGTCGTCGCGCGACAGTTGCACGTCGCGCGTGCCGTCGAGCGCGGCCAGCCGCTCCTTGAGGTCGTTGGCGATGGCGTTGGTCACGTCCATGTCGTAGCCGAAGACCTTGATGTCGACGGTGGCCGAACCGCTCATGCCGCCCGACATGCCGCCCGGCGTGACGGTGTACTGCCGCACTTCGGGAATGCGGTCGAGCTCCTTGCGCAGGAGGTCCGAAATGACGTAGATCGAACGCTCGCGCCCTTCGACGTCCTCGAGACGCATGTTGTAGTTGATGATGTGCGACCCGGTGGTCTGCATCGCCGCGAAGGCGTCGTCCGACGAGTTGGCGCCGGCCGAGGTCGACACGATCAGCACCTCGGGGAACTTCGTGTAGAGGATGCTGTCGATCTGACGGGCGATGCGCGCGGTGTACTCGACCGAAAGGTTCTGCTCCAGCTTGACCGTGGCCGAGATGCGGCTGTTGTCCGAGGCGGGGAAGAATTCGGTGGGAACCTTCGTCAGCAGCGTGAGCGAGGCGAGGAAGATCGAGAAGAGCACCGCGGCCGTAATGCGGCGATGGCGCACGACCCAGGTCAGGGCACGCGCATAGGCGTCGTCGAGCCACGCAAGGGCCCGGTCGATGGGTTTGTAGACGATGCCGATGCCCTTGTATTCGTGCACGCCGCCGTCGATCTTGAGCAGATAGGCCGACATCATGGGTGTGAGCGTGAGGGCCGCGGTCGTGGAGACGCACACGACGATCGTGACGATCCATCCCAACTCGCGGAAGAGGATGCCCGCCATGCCCGGCACCATCGTCAGCGGCAGGAACACGGCGACGACGACCAGCGTCGTGGCGATGACCGAAAGCCACACCTCGTTGGTGGCATAGATGGCCGCCTCCTTGGGGTTCGAACCGCGCTCGATGTGGGTGGTGATGTTTTCGAGCACCACGATGGCATCGTCGACGACCATGCCGATGGCGATCGAGAGCGACGAGAGCGAAATGATGTTCAGGGTCGATCCCGTGGCGAAGAGGTAGATGAACGAACAGATGAGCGAGACGGGGATCGTCATGCAGATGATGAACGTGGCCCGCCAGCGCCCGAGGAAGATCATCACGACGAGCACCACGAAGATGAAGGCGTACATGATCGTTTCGGAGAGCGAGCCGATGGCATCGGTGATCTCCTTCGAGGCCTCGAAGATGAGCTCCATCTTCACGTCCTTGGGCAGCGTCTTCTGAATTTCGGGCAGCCGCTTCTGAATTTCGTGGACGATGTCCACCGTGTTGGAGCCCGACTGCTTCTGGAAGATCACGCGCACGCCGCGCTTGCCGTTGACGCGTTCGTCCATCGTGGCCTTCTCGAGCGTGTCGCGGATCTCGGCCACGTCGGTCAGCATCACGGTGCGGCCGCCCTGGTTGGAGACGACCACCTTGCGCAGCTCGTCGGAGAGCTTGAACTCGCCGTCGGCCTTGATGTTGAAGGTGTTGTTGCCGATGTCGATCGTGCCGCTGGGGATGTTGACGTTCTCGGCGGCGATGATCTGCCCGAGCTGCTCGACCGAAAGGCCGTAGGCGTCGAGCTTGGTGGGATCGACGTTGACCTGCACCTCGCGCTCGGGAGCGCCGATGATCGAGACGGCACCCACGCCGTCGACCCGGTTCAGGACGTTGACGAGCTTGTCGTCCAGAATCTTGTTCAGGGCCGGGTAGCTCTCCTCGGCCGTCACGGCGATCATCATCACCGGGATCATCGAGGTCGAGAACTTGAAGATCGTGGGATAGTCCACGTCGTCGGGCAGCATCGACTGCACGCGCGACACCACGTCGCGGATTTCGTTGGCCCCCTCGTTGAGGTCGGAGCCGTATTCGAATTCGACGGTGATCATCGAGACGTTGTCCTGCGACTTGGAGGTCAGCTTCTTGAGGTTGTTCACCGTATTGAGGTTGTCCTCCAGCACGCGGGTGATGTTGGTCTCGATGTCGGCGGCGTTGGCGCCCGGGTACATCGTGATGACCGAAATCTGGGGAATCTCGATTTCGGGGTACTGGTCCACGGCCAGATTCATGAGCGAGAAGAGTCCGAAGACGATCACGCCCACGAACAGCAGGATCGTGGAGATCGGTTTGCGGACCGCGCTTTCGTAGATTTTCATGTCCGGATTGTTTGGTTTAGTCTCTCTTCACCTCGACTTTGGCTCCGTCGTAGAGCTTGGCCAGAGCCGTGACGGCCACTTCCTCGCCCGGCTCGACGCCCGAAAGCACATCCACGCGGTCGCCCACCTGACGCCCCAGTTTGACGGCGCGGCGAACGGCCACCGAATCGCCCTCGACCACATAGACATAGCGTTCGGCGGTGCCCATCTGCTTCTGGACGGCCACGTCGGGGACCATGACGCCCTGCTTGTGGCCCAGATCGAACGTCGTGCGGGCGTACATGCCCGGGCGCAGTTTGCGGTCGGTGTTGGGAACCTTGACCTCGACCTTGAAGGTGCGCGTCGCGGGGTCGAGCGCCGGATAGATCAGCGAGACGGTGCCCCGGAACTCGGTGTCGGGGAAGATGTCCACGTGCAGCCGCACGGGCATGCCCACCTTCACGTCGGAGAAATACTGCTCCGAGAGGTTGGCGATGACCTTCAGCGGCTCGATCTGCATGACGTGCAGGATGGGTTGCTGGGCGAACAGGTCGCCCGACTCGTAGTTGCGGGCCGTCACGACGCCCGAAATCGGTGAGCGCACCTCGATGTTCTTCCTGAGGTTGGCCGTCACTTCGCGCTGGACGTCGAGCTGCGCCTTGGCCTGCTGGATCTGCTGGGCCGAGATGCCGCCCGCCTCGTAGACCGGGAGCAGCCGGTTGTAGTCGTCCTCGATCGTGCGCAGCTGGACCAGCTGCTGGTTGTACTGCGTGGGGTCGAGCATGACGAGCAGCTGACCCGCATTCACCCGGTCGCCCACCTCGACCAGAATGCGGTCGATGTGTACGCCCGCAGCGGCAGGCGTGATGTCGTTTTCCCGGTAGGGTTCGATCTCCGAGGTGAACTCCTCGACGAGCCGGACGGTGGCGCTCTCGGCCGCGACGGTCCGGGTCAGCACCCCTTCGTCGACGCTCTGCGTCGCGGCACCTTTCTTTCCCGTGCAGCCGGCCAGCGAAGCCGCTGCAAGCAACGTAAGTGCGATTCTTTTCATAGGATTATTCTGTTTTTTTCGTACGTCGATCATTGTTCGCGACCGATGATGCGGTCGTACTCGGCTTTGGCCGAAAGATAGTCGTAGATGGCCTGCGAGAAGTTGAGCTGCGCCTGCGTCTGGGCGAGCTGGGCGCTGTTGAGTTCGAGGATCGTGCCCGCACCCGCGCGGTAGCGCGTGTCGGAGATGCGGTAGGCCTTGCGGGCCTGTTCGACCGTGCGCTCCTGGGCGTACATCGTCTCGCGGGCGGTCAGCAGGTCGTTGAGCGCCGAGCGGACCTGCACGTCGATCTGCTGGCGGGCATAGTCGCGCTGGATGGAGAGCTGCGCGATCTGGTTCTTGATCTCGCGCGACTTGTTCATGCGCGTGAGGCCCGCGAAGATGGGAACCGACAGCTGCACGCCGACCGAGATCGGGTGGGTCCAGAAATATTTCGTTCCGTCGCCGGCCCCCATGCCCATGAAGGGCTCCATGTCGTTGCCCGTGTAGGTGGCGGTGCCGAAAGCCCCCAGGCTCGGCAGACGGCCCGCATTGGCCGCCCGGAGCGACCGCCGGAGCAGCTCCTCCTGCAATTCGAGCGTGCGGAGGCTGGAGTTCTCCGACACGTCGGCCGAGAGACCGTCGGTGCCGGCCAGCACCGCGTCGCGCATGCCGTCCAGTTCTCCGTCGACCTCGATTTCGACCTCTTCGGGAATCGACAGATACATCTTGAGCATCAGCTTGGCCAGCTTGATCGAGTTCTCGGTCTGGAGAATCGTGGGCCGCAGGTTGCTCAGTTGCACCTGGGCGGTCAGCAGATCGTATTCCGAAGCCAGCCCGTTGTCGTACTGGAGGCGCGTGTCCTCGACGGTGCGCCGGACCGTGGCCTCCGATTCATGCAGCACGGCGAGCGACTGCTCGGCCAGCAGGATGTTGTAGAAAGCCTTGCGCACTTCGGCCACCAGGTCGATGCGCGAGGCACGGGCCGCCTCGACGGCCGCGGCGCGCTCCGCATCGTTCATCTTCATCGTGCGGTAGACCTGCGGCGCGAAGAGCGGCAGCGTCAGGTCGCCCTGCAGGGCGAAAGTGTTGTCGGCGCCGAACGAAATGCCGCCCCGCATCTCCGACTTGACGATCGACCGCTGATAGCTGCCCGATGCCGAGAGCTGCGGCAGCAGGTTGCCCCAGGTCTGGCGCTTCACGTAGTCGTAACGCGCCACCTCCAGTTCGGCCACCTTGATGGTGGGGTTCTCGCTCAAGGCGAGGTCGACCGCCTCGTCGAGCGTCAGCCTCATCTGCGCCGAAGCGCCGAAGAGACCCGCCGCGGCGAGGCAGACCGTCAAAACTGCTTTTCTCATACTGCTTGTTATCATCTGTGATTCGTTTCCTTTTTTTCATTCTCGCGCCAGCGTTCGAGCGATTCGGCGATGATCTCCCCCCCCCTTCCGGTAGCGATCCCCCGGAAAAAGGTGCTGACGATCTGCGTGAAGGCACTCCGTCGGTCGATGCCCTCGGGCAGCAGGAAATCGGTGCGCCCGGTGAAGGCCGTAGCCGTGTGGTAGAAGACCGCTATGGCCAGCTCGACATCGATGTCGTCGAGAAACAGCCCGTCGGCGATGCCCTGCTCGAGCATGCGGCGCAGCTCGGAGTTGTTTTGGCGGTAGCTTTCCTGCAGGAGTTTCCGGTGCACCGAAGGGTAGAATTTGCGCAGATTCTCGAGGATGCGGCACGTGGTCTCCGACTCGTCCATGACATGTCCCAAGACCAGGAACAGCGCTTCGAGCACGTTTTTCGCGTCGCGGGTCATCTCGACCCATTGCTGCCGGTGACGCTCGAAATAGCATTGCATCGCAAGATGGAGCAGCCCCTCCTTATCGCCGAACAACTCGTAGAGCGTGCGTTTCGACACGCCCAGCTGCTGGGCGATGTCGTCCATGCGCACGGCCTTGATGCCCTGCGAGACGAACATCTCCATCGCCTGCTGCGCGATTCTCTCTTTCTGACTCATGTTGCGTTTGTCCATGTTGCGGCGGCAAATATAGAGCAGAAAACC
>USCH01000025.1 GCA_900553175.1 uncultured Alistipes sp.
ATGAAGGTGTCGCCCGGCTGCATGCAGGCGAAGAAGACCGCCATGTTGGCCTGTGCGCCGGAGTGGGGCTGCACGTTGGCGTATTCGGCGCCGTAGAGCCGGCAGAGACGCTCGATGGCGAGCTCCTCGACCTGATCGACGACCTCGCAGCCGCCGTAGTAGCGGGCGGCGGGATAGCCTTCGGCGTATTTGTTGGTCAGCACCGAACCCATGGCCTCCATCACCTGGTCGCTGACGAAGTTTTCGGAGGCGATCAATTCGATGCCGCGCATCTGACGGCTGCGCTCCTGGTCGATGAGAGCGAAAATCCGGGAATCTCTTTGCATGTCGTATGAATTTTTGGGAGTTTGTCTTTTCGGATGGTAAAGTTAAACAAATCCCGCGAAATGCGAAAGCCCCGCAGGGAAAAAACGGGACCGGCGATCCGAATATCGCCGGTCCGTAAAAAGTCCGTAAAAAAGAAGAGCTTCCCGCGGCCGGATTCCGCCGTCAGCTGAAGACGCCCGAGAGGTAGTTTTTGGTCAGCTCGTGCTGCGGATGATGGAACACCTGTCCGGCTTCGCCCGCCTCGATGACCTCGCCCATATAGATGAAAACCACGTAATCGGCGATGCGCAGGGCCTGACGCAGCGTGTGCGTCACCATGATGATCGAGTAATGCTCCTTGAGTTTGACGAAAAGGTCCTCGACGATCTTGCTCGATATGGGGTCGAGGGCCGAGGTCGCCTCGTCGGCAAGGATGAATTCGGGCTCGACGGCCAGACTGCGGGCCAGGCAGAGGCGCTGCTGCTGACCGATCGAAAGGCTCGCGGCAGGCTCGCGCAGGCGATCCTTCACCTCGTCCCAGAGCCCCACCTCGCGCAGGTAGTGCCCGACGACCGCCGCAAGCTGGCGCCGGCTGCGGATGCCGTGGATGCGGCAGCCGTAGGCCACGTTGTCGAAGATCGACATGGGCAGCGGGCAGGGGCGCTGCGGCACGAGGCCGATGCGGCGGCGCAGCTCGATGAGCCCGGCGCCCGAGCTGCGGATGATGTCCAGATCGCCGAGCGTCATCCCGCCGTCGATGCGGACGCCCTCGACCGAATCGATCAGGCGGTTGAACGTCTTCAGCAGCGTCGACTTGCCGCAGCCCGAAGGGCCGATGATGCAGGTGACCTTGTTGTTGGGGATTTGCAGGCAGACATCCTTGAGGATGGGCTGGCCGCCGATCGCAAGATTCAGATTCCGCACCTCCAGCTGCGAACGGATGTCGGCATGCCGGAACTTGGCATCGGGTACGAACGCATCCGCAGTGCCGGAAGCGGCCGTGCAAAGCGAAGGGACTATCTTGCGCAGGAAAGGAGCGAACATATGCTGTCAGATTTTGTTTTTCGAGAAGCGGTGCATGATCCAGCGGCCGGCCAGGCTGATGACCAGAACGATGACCGTGAGCACGAGGGCGGCGGCGTAGGCGCGGTTCTGCACCTCGGCCTGCGGCGCGCTGAGCTGGAAGAAGATCGAGAGCGGCAGCGTGGCGGCCGGCTGCGAGAGCGACGTGGGGATAGAATCGGAGAAGCCCGCCGTGAACATCACGCCCGCGGCATCGCCGATGGCCCGGCCCACCGACAGCAGCGTGGCGGTGGCGATGCCCGGCATGATCTGCCGCAGGACCACCCCCATCGTTTCGAGCCGCGTGGCGCCCAGCGAATAGGAGGCGTCGAGCAGATCGCGCGGGAAGTTCCGGGCGACCTCGTCCATCGAGCGGATCAGGATGGGAATGATGAGCAGCGTGGTGACCAGAATGCCGCCCAGCAGCGAGGTGCGCAGCCCGAGCCAGATCATCAGCGTGAAGGCGAAGGCTCCGTAGACGATCGACGGAATGCCGAACAGCACGTCGTAGGCCAGACGGGCGACATAGGCGAAGCGCGAATTGCCGCGCAAAAAGACATTGAGGTAGAAAACCACCGGGATGCTCACCAGGAGGCCCAGCAGCGTCGAAGCGGCGACGATGTAGACCGAGCCCACGATGGCGTTGAGGAATCCGCCCTCCTTGCCGATGTAGAAGCCGCCGCCCGGAAGCGACGAGACCATCTCCCACGAAATGCACGACCAGCCGCGGTGGAAGACCGTGAAGACGATGCCCGCCACGAAGCCGAAGACCATGAGCAGCGCGGCGGCCATGAGGATTTTGACGATGAACTCTTCGACGTATTTGGATTTCATGCCTTTTTGATGCGGTAAAGAATGATGCGGGAAAGGAGGTTGAAGGCCAGCACGACGACGAACAGAATCAACGCGGCGAACATCAGCGCCGCCTCGTAGAGCGGCAGCGACAGCATCTCGCCGTAGTTGTTGGCGATGAGCGCCGGAATGGGATAGCAGGCATCGAAGAGCGAGCCCGGAGCCTGGGGCAGATTGCCGCAGACCATCAGCACGGCGATCGTCTCGCCCAGCGCGCGCGAGACGGCCAGCACCACGGCAGCGAAGAGCCCCGGCAGCGAACGGCGGACGACGACCTTCTTGGTCGTCTGCCAGCGGGTCGCCCCCAGCGCCTGCGAGGCGTCGCGCAGCTCCTGCGGCACGGTGGAGAATATCTCGACGAAGAGGCTAACCAGAAGCGGCAGGACCATGACGCTCAAGACGATGCCGCTCGCCAGAACCGTATAGCCCGACGAATATTCGACGAAGCGAGGAGCCAGCCGGTCGGAAATCCACGGCACGATGAGCAGCGTGCCCCACACGCCGTAGATCACCGAGGGCAGCGCGGCCAGAATGTCGAGCGCCGGATAGACCCAGCGCTTGACCCACGAGCGCGAATATTCGGTGAGGAACACAGCCGTCAGCAGCGACAGCGGCAAGGCGAAAAGCAGAGCCAGAGCGGTCACCCAGACGGTGCCCATCAGGAAGGGGAAGAAACCGAACTGGTTCTTGAAAGGTTTCCACTCGCTGGCCGAAAGCAGCTGCCAGAGGGTGTGCTCCTCGAAGATCGGGGCCGACTTGAAATAGAGCCCCGCGCCCATAGCCACCACCAGCAGCAGAGAGGCAGCCGTCAGGATGAACATGACGCCGCCTACCGTTTTCTCCTTCGCTATGCGGATTTCAGGCATGGGCTACTCGGTTTGCGCCGCGGCGTCCGCCCGCTCCGCATCATCCGCATCATCCGCATCATCCGCATCATCCGCATCATCCGCATCATCCGCATCATCCGCATCATCCGCAGCGTCAGCGGCGGATCGCGCCGCCTGCAACAGGTCGAGCGACCGGCGGACCTTCTCCTCGGACATGCCGATGTAGCCGGCCGGAATGTTTTTCGACTGGCCTTCGCCCAGCACATATTCGAGGAAAGCGACGACGACCGGGTCGGTCGGCACGCCCTTGGTCACCAGATAGAGGTCGCGGGCCGGAGGCGAGGGATACTTGCCTGCGGCGACCGCCTCGATGAAGAGGTCCTTGGTGTCGTAGAACTGCTCGTCGTCGGAAATCCGGCCGTCGGCATCGGCGTCGATCGGAAGCACCAGCAGGCCTTCGTTGGGCCGGTGGGTGTCGTTGTCGTAGGCATAGCCGATGTTGTTCAGGCCGATGCCGTAGATGTCCTTCTGCACGGCGGCAGCCACTCCCGGATCGCCGAAAACGGCCGTGCCGCCCAGGTCCTCCTGCTTGGCGCCCAGCCACAGGGCCCAGGTCTCGGCCGCTCCGCATGCGTCGGAACGCGTATAGGCATGGAGCGGCGTCTGATCGTCGGTGCCGAGCACGTCGCCCCAGGTTTTGGCTTCGCCCGTGATCCAGATGCGGACGGCCGCTTCGCGCGTCAGCCCCCGGGCGAGCAGCTCGGCGGCCTTGGGGTTGGCGGCATTGATCGTCGGAGCCACGGCATCCTTGGCCACGGCGAAACCGACGGCGCCCTTGGCCGTCTCGGGCGGATAGACTTCGCGCGACACCATGCCGAAATCGACGACGCCCGCCAAGGCATCGGTCATGCCCTTTCCGGCACCTCCGGCCGAGATGTCGACCCGCACTCCGGGATGGAGCTGCTGGAATTCGGCGGTCCACTGCACCGCAAGCGGATAGAGCGCAAACGCACCCGAGAGCGACAGTTCGCCGCTCAGTTCGCCCTCGGCGGCCTGTCGTCCGCCGCCGCAGGAGGTCATGCCGAGCGCCGCCGCTGCGGCGAGCAGGGCGGAAAGGGAACGGAAAAATCTTTTCATAGGATCGTCATTCATTTACACGAACGGGAATAATCGTACAAAAATAGGCAATAAAATGCAGTCGGCAATAAGTATTTGTACGAAATGAGACATTTCCGATAAAATAATCGACCGATCGGAAAGGCGGAAAGGCGCCGGAAAGACCGGAACGAGGAAAAAACGGACGGGGGCGGCCCGCCGCAAAGCCCGTGCGCCGAAGCGAGGAAAGGGTGAGGTGCGGCGGGTTGCGGAGGGCGGAGCGAACGAGGTGCATGCGGGAATGCGGACGGGATGCGGGCAAGATCAGCGGAGAGCCGAGTGGCAGCAGGCCGGGAGGGGGCGGAGAACGGAGGGGACGCAGGGAGAGAAACGGACGGCGGACGGGATGCGGGCAAAACCGGCAAAGAGCCGAGTGGCTGCGGACCGGGAGGGGGCGGAGAACGGAGGGGACGCAGGGAGAGAAACGGACGGCCGGACGGGATGCGGGCAAGACTGGCAAAGAGCCGAGTGGCTGCGGACCGGGAGGGGGCGGAGAACGGAGGGGACGCAGGGAGAGAAACGGACGGCGGACGGGATGCGGGCAAGATCGGCGGAGAGCCGAGTGGCAGCGGGCCGGGAGGGACGGATAGGAAGAAAACGGGAATTTGAAATATTTTTTCTATCTTTACCGCGTTGAAAACGAATTCAGTTTACCTTAAAATAACGGAAACCATGAAATTACTCGAAGGAAAAGTGGCTGTCGTAACGGGTGCCGCACGCGGCATCGGCAAGGCCATCGCGCTGAAATTCGCGTCGGAAGGCGCCGATGTGGCATTCACCGACCTGGTGATCGACGAGAACGGCAAGGCCACCGAAGCCGAAATCGCCGCTCTGGGCGTCAAGGCCAAAGGCTATGCGTCGAACGCGGCCAATTTCGAAGAGACCCATCAGGTGATCGACCAGATCGTGAAGGATTTCGGCCGGATCGACATTCTGGTGAACAACGCAGGCATCACCAAGGACGGTCTGATGATGCGCATGTCGGAGGCCCAGTGGGACGCCGTGCTGACAGTGAACCTCAAGTCGGCATTCAACTTCATCCACGCCGTGACGCCCGTCATGGCCCGTCAGAAGGGCGGCTCGATCATCAACATGTCGTCGGTGGTCGGCGTGAGCGGCAACGCGGGACAGTGCAACTACTCGGCCTCGAAAGCCGGTATGATCGGTCTGGCCAAGTCGATCGCCAAGGAGATGGGACCCCGCGGCATCCGCGCCAACGCCATCGCCCCGGGATTCATCATCACCGACATGACCGCCAAGCTCAGCGACGAAATCAAGGAGGGCTGGTACAAGCAGATTCCCCTGCGCCGCGGCGGCACGCCCGAAGACGTGGCCAACGTGGCGCTGTTCCTCGCCTCGGACCTCTCGTCGTATGTCAGCGGACAGGTGATCCACTGCTGCGGCGCGATGAACTGCTAAGGCGAAGAAGCTGCGGCGGAAAAGGAACCTCGGTTCCTCCGCAAGAGAGCCCCGGCACGAACGACGTTCGTGCCGGGGTTTTCCTGTCGTGCCGAAGACCGGGCCGTCGCAGCTCCGACGCATCCCGCCCGCCGCCCTACTCCACCGAGCGGAACCGGAAGCCGACGATGGCGGGGTTGCCGTCCCCGGCGAACCGGCCGTGGCGTCCGAGCAGCAATTTCAGGAGCGGATCGGCCTGCCGCTCGGCCTCCTCGTCGGAGATGACCGGCAGCACGCCGTAGAAGGTCGTATGGTCCGACGCCATGAACGTCTGCTGGAACGTCCGCCCGTCGGGAGCTTCGAGCGCAAAACCCGCGCCCGATGCGGAATCGCAGACCACGCGTCGCAGCGTCGTGCCGGGCCCGACATAGAGCAGGGAGAGCCAGCGATCGGTGGCATGGATGCAGGAGGGCATTTTGCAGAAGGCCGAGGAGAGGTATCCGGTCATATCCTGCATGCCCCCGTCGCCGTAGGTCGCCCCCTCCGGAGCCGCCCGGCGGCCGAAGTCGACGACGAAAGCCACGCCGAGCTCCGGACCGAGGCGGCAGACCGCATTGCCGGCGTCGACGGGGCGCAGAAAATAGCCTCCGGCGGTCTGCGTGATGCAGAAAAGAGGCAAGACGAACTCGCGGGTGGGCAACAGCCCCTCGCGCAGGCGGCCGTCGGCGTCGAAAGAAAAGAGGGTCGGAACGGCCTCGTCGGGAAGAGAGGGTTTCACTTGCGCCGAAAATATCCAGAATCCGCCGCCGGGTCCAGGGGCGATGGCGTCGACACGGCGGGGAGCGCCGCACCAGTCGAGCGCGACACGTTTCAGGCAGCGTCCCGTCGACAGATCGTAGCGCAGCACCTTGCCCGCGGCGTCGAGCAGCACGAGGGTCGTGTCGGAAGAATCGAGCGCCACGTCGGCCAGCTCGGCATACTCTCCCGGGCCGCGGCCCTGCATGCCCACGCGACGGAGGAAGCGGCCGTCGGGTGCGAAGAGGAAGACGCCCGTGCGGTCGTGGACGACGTAGCGGCCGTCGGAGGTCACGAGCAGCTTGCGGACCGCGGAGAGCAGGGCTTCGTCGTCGGCGAGCGGGACGAGGAAGGTGGTGTCCGCCAGCCGGCCGAGGTCGGCCGTATCGCGGACGAGGGGACAATCGAGCGGAGCGATCCGGCAACAGCCCTCGACGAACGAGGGGTGCGGCGACCTCCCGCACGAAGCCGCCGCCGCGGCAGCGAACGCAGCGGCGATTGCAGCCGCACCGAACAGACGCTTTCCTTTCATGGCATACCCATCCATTTGTTCCGCAGGCCGCACCTGCGGAGCGGAACCGGCACCGCCGGAGCCGGCCGGGAGGCGACGCCGCGGACCGGCGTCCGGGCGATCTTCCCGGCGGCGGTTCCGCTTCCCTGCGCGGCCCCGCGTCCGGTAAATATAGCGATTTTACCGGAAATGCCGTACGCGGACGGCAGGAAAAAAGTCGTTTTCGCTCCATCGCCGTGTGAAACACCTCCTTGCACCGGGCTGCGCAACGCTTTGGCACACGGATTGCGGCTGCGAGGGGGAGTAAAAACCAAAACAACGGTACACATGAAAAAAACTCTTCTCTGTCTGCCCCTGTGTCTGCTTCTGGCGGCGGGTTTTCTGGGCTGCTCCCAGCAGCGCGAATGGAACCGCGAACAGCGCAAGGCCATGCGCGAAGCGCTGCGCGACTACCGTCAGATGGTCTATCTGAACGATCTGACCGACGACGAATACGTGGCTTTCACCGACGGCGTGGCCACCGATCTGGAGACGGCCTATCCGGTCTACACGACCTTCATCGGCATGCCCGGCGTGAACGACACGGTGGACATGGTGGTGGTGACGACGATCGTGGACGAACTCAACGCCGACGCCCGCAACATGCGGCACATCTACCCCTACCCCTATCTGGTGGCGCAGGGCGTGCTGCCCGCCGGGCTGGACCACGCGCAGCAGCGCCAGTTCTACAACTGCTTCGCCTACAAGGTCAACAACGCCTATCAGACCATGACGCAGTTCTTCAACGCCGTGCTGGCCGACACGACCGACCATTCGCGCATCCGCCGCATGGAGAGCGAGTGCGCCAACGATCTCTTCGACTGGACGGTGACCGAAGTGGACATCATCGAGACAAACTGACCGGACTGCCGCGACGAAACGATCGGGCGGGGCTTTTCCGAAAAAAGCCCCGCCCGATTCATCGTACCCGGATGCGGACGCCCGCTCCCCTACGCACTCTCCCCTACGCCTTCTCCCCCGCCGCCGGCATGCGCCCGGTAGAAATCAGCCCCGACGACGATGCGCACGGCCTTGTGCAGCACCGAAAATTCGAGGGGCGTCTCGCCCAGCAGCTCCCCGTCGACCTCGACCGAGACTTCGGGCGAGGATTCGATGCGGATGCGGCTGCCGCGCTCGCGCAGGATGTGGCGGATGCGGTAGATGCCGCCGTCGAACAGATACCGGAAGCGGAAAAGCACGTGCCAGAAGTGGATGGGCCGGATGAGCGACAGGTCGAGCATGCCGTCGTCGGCAACCGCTTCGGGCAGCTGCTGGATGCCGCCGCCGTTGTACTTGCAGATGCCGACGGCCACCGACAGCAGCAGGTCGTTGTAGACCAGACGGTCGTCGACCCACACCTTCATGCCCGTGGACTTGTAGCGGAAGAACGAACGGACGACGCACCACGTATAGCGCCAGCGGCTCGTGCGGCCCTTGCGCCTCAGGTGCGAGACCCGGCGGACGACATGGGCGTCGAACCCGGCGCCCGCCACGTTGGCGATATACCGGGTCTGGCGGTAGTGCGCCTCCTCGTAGGAGACGACCCCGACGTCCTGCAAAAACGAATAGCCCTCGGCGATGGCTTTCACGGCATCGCGGTAGCGGTTCGAAATGCCGAACGTGCGCACCCAGTCGTTGCCCGAGCCCACGGCGACGACCGCCAGCAGCACCTCGTCGGGCCGCACGTCGCGCTGGATGAAGAGGCCGTTGACCACCTCGTGCAGCGTGCCGTCGCCGCCCACGACGACGATCCGGCGGTAGCCCTCGCGCACGGCCGCGACGGTCAGCTCCGTGGCATGGAACTTATGCTCGGTGAAAACCGGCTCGCAGAGAATGTGCGCATCGCGCAGATGCTTGGATATTTGCGGGAAGTCGTCCAGCCCGCGGCCGCCTCCGGCCACGGGATTGACGATCGCAAACCATTTGTCGCCCGGCGTCTCCACGATCGGTCACTTTTCGGGGGCGTTGCGCAGGGTCTGCACGAGAAAATCGTAGAACCGGGCCACCGAGGCGATCTCGACCTTCTCGTCGGGCGAGTGGGGATAGCAGATCGTCGGGCCGAACGAAATCATGTCCAGACCGGGATAGTTGCTGCCGATGATGCCGCACTCCAGACCGGCGTGGATGGCCGTGACGGCGGGCCGGCGGCCGTAGAGCTGCTCGTAGGAGGCGGTCATCGCATGCAGGATGGGCGACGAGAGGTCGGGGTTCCAGCCGTCGTAGCTGCCCGTGAGCTCGGTGCGGGCTCCGGCCAGCGAGAAGACGGCCGCAATGGCGCGGCCCAGCGCCTCTTTCTCGCTGCGGACCGAACTGCGCAGCAGGCATTGCAGCTGCACGCTGCGGCCGTCGGAGACCACGCGCGCCAGATTGGTCGAGGTCTGAACCAGCCCGGGCATGGAGACCGACATGCGCACCACGCCGTCGGGGCAGCCGACGACGGCTTTCGTCAGGCGCGAAGCCACCTCGGCGGGAATGATCCCGGCGGGCATGCCGCAGGGGTCGAGCCGCACCTCGATCGCATCCTCGATGCCGGCGAATTCGGCGGCGACCGTCTTTCCATAGGCTTCGACGGCCCCGGCGAACATCTCCAGACGGTCGGCCGGAACCAGCACCGCAGCCGCGGCCTCGCGCGGAATGGCGTTGCGCAGACCGCCGCCGTCGACCGACGCGAGGAGAAGGCCCGACCTTTCGGCCTCGGCATCCAGCAGCCGGAAAAGCAGCTTGTTGGCATTGGCCCGCTGCTCGACGATCTGGATGCCCGAGTGGCCGCCCTTCAGGCCCCGGACCGTCAGGCGCACGGCCTCGAAATCGCCCGCGGGAACGGGGGCTTCGGCGTAGTCGAAGCGGATGTTGGCGTCGAGACCTCCGGCGCAGCCCACGTAGAGTTCGCCCTCGGTCTCGGAGTCGAGGTTCAGCAGGATGTCGCCCTGCAAAAGGCCCGCCCTGAGACCGAAAGCGCCATCCATGCCGGTCTCCTCGGTGGCGGTGAAGAGGGCTTCGAGAGGGCCGTGGACCAGCGAATCGTCCTCCAGGACGGCCAGAATGGCTGCCGCGCCGATGCCGTCGTCGGCCCCCAGCGTTGTGCCGTCGGCCGTGACCCATTCGCCGTCGACATAGGCGTCGATCGGGTCGGTGAGGAAGTCGAACGTCTTGTCGTTGTTCTTCTGCGGCACCATGTCGAGGTGGGCCTGGAGGACGATCCCCTTGCGGCGCTCCATGCCGGGCGAGGCGGGCTTGCGGACGTAGACGTTGTGCGCCTCGTCCTCGAGGCATTCGAGACCGCGGGAGCGGGCGAAGTCGAGCACGTACTGCCGGATGCGCTCCTCGTGGCCCGAAGGCCGCGGAATGCGTGCGATGGCGGCGAAATGTTTCCAGACGAGCGCCGGTGTCAGCGCAGAGAGATCTCTGTTCATGGTTTTTTCGTATTGATCGTTGAATTTTCAGTTTCGGACGCGACCCGGTCGAAGGCCTCGACGATGAGCTTGACCAGCTCGTGGCGCACGATGTCGCAGCGGTCGAACTCCACGATGCCGATGCCGCGGACCGGCCGCAGCAGCTCCATGGCCCGCACGAGACCGCTGTCGCTGCGGCGCGGCAGGTCGATCTGCGTGACGTCGCCCGTGACGATGAAACGTGCGTTGCGCCCCATGCGCGTGAGGAACATCTTGATCTGCGGCAGAGTGGTGTTCTGCGCCTCGTCGAGGATGACGAAGGCGTTGTCGAGCGTGCGGCCGCGCATGTAGGCCAGCGGCGCGATCTGCACGGTGCCCTCCTCGATGTATTTGGCCAGCTTGGCCGGAGGGATCATGTCGTTGAGCGCATCGTAGAGGGGCTGGAGGTAGGGATCGAGCTTCTCTTTCATGTCGCCGGGCAGGAAGCCCAGCTTCTCGCCCGCCTCGACGGCCGGACGCGTGAGGATGATGCGCCGCACCTGCCGCTCGCGGAGCGCCCGCACGGCCAGCGCGATGGCCGTATAGGTTTTGCCCGAGCCGGCCGGACCCACGGCGAAGAGCAGGTCGTTCCTGTCGTAGAGCTCGACCAGCCGCCGCTGGTTGGGCGTCCGGGCCCGGACGATGTTGCCGTTGTTGCCGTAGAGGATCACGTCCTTGTCGAGCGGCGGTTCGGGAAGGTCGACGGCATTGCCCGAAAAGCATTGGTCGACGACCTCGGAGGAGATATGGCCGTACTTGAGGTAATAGGCCGCAAGTCCCTCGATCCGTTTGCGGAAGCGCCCGACTTCGGTCTCCGAGCCGAAGACCCGGAGCGCCGATCCCCGGGCGACGATCCGCAGCGCGGGATGGAGCGACTTGATGCGGTCGAGGTAGACGTTCTGCGGCCCGTAGAGCTCGCGGGGATCGACCCCTTCGATTTCGATTTCGGTTCCGGAAGGTTGCGTCATGGGATTCAAAAAAGATAGCCGAAATTCAAGGCGATGTTGTAGCTGCCGAGCTTGTCGAGCGTGGTGCCGGCGGCATCGGGCAGCACCACGTCGCGTTTGCTGCGGAACTGGCCGTTGTAGCGCAGATCGATGAGCAGGTGGCGCATGACAACCACGCCGGCGCCCACCGTGAAGGAGAGCGAGGGGCGGATGCGGCCGAAGTCGAGCAGATCGCCGCCCGACTTCTGCTTGCAGTCGTTCATGACCGTGAAGACGGGGCCCGCGAAGATGCGCACGGGGCGCAGCAGACGCAGCGAGGCGAGCACCGGAATGTCGATCGAGTTGGAGCGGAGGTTGATCTCGTCCATCCCCTCGGGACGGATGCGCAGCCCCTGGCGCACGTAGAGGATCTGGGGCTCGACGGCCACGGCGCCCAGGTTCAGCCCCAGCGTCATGCCGGCCTGCCAGCCCAGCTTGTTGCGGATGTCGGTGCGGTCCATGTCGGTCTTGTAGTCGGGGACGCTCAGACCTCCGAGCACGCCCCACTCCACCCTGACGCGGGGCGTCCGGGCCGAAGCAGCCGCAAAGGTCGTAAGGGTCAGCAGCAGGAGAAGCGTTTTGCGCAGCATGGTTCGAAAAAAGGATTGGGTTCAACGTCGTTTGTTGTTCAGGCGGACCGCCGCCCAGAGCATATAGCACACGCAGCCGATGACGAACAGCATGCCCCAGCGGGCGTCGCCCATGAGGCGGATGATCGCCCCGCAGACGGGTCCGGAGAGGGCGCCGGCCGAAATGGCGAGAATCATGAGGCCCGAGATGCCGTTGGCATGCGCGGGTTCGGCCTTGGTGGCCACGGCATAGAAGGTGGCGAAGACGCAGGCCATGGCGAAGCCCAGCACGCCGACGGCGGCATAGACGGCGAGCCGGTCGCGCACGAAGAGCAGCACGAGGCAGAGCGCCAGCGCAGCGGCCATGTTCCAGCGCAGGTATCCCACGTCGGAGCGGCGGGCGAGCACCCAGGCGCCGACGAGCGTGCCGACGATGCGGCAGGCATAGAAGCCCGTGGTGGTGAGCATCGACGAGGGGCTGTCGATCAGACGCCCCGACAGGAAGCCGATGCCCACGTCGGCGGCGATGAAGGCCGCGACGCCCAGCGCCGAAATCAGCACCGCGGGATTGCGCAGCAGGCGGAAGCAGTCGGACAGACGGGCGGCACGCTCTGCGCCGCGGGGTTCGGGAACGGAGGTGAGTTGCAGCCACACGCCGCCCGCCAGCGTCAGCACGGCATAGAGAGGCAGCAGCAGACGCCACGAGCCCGTGGCGGCGACAAGGGCCGTGACGATCGGGGCCAGCAGCAGGAGCGACAGGTTGCGGAAAATCTGCCCGACGGTCAGGTAGCTCGTCATGCGTTCGCCCGGCACGATGGTGGCCAACAGGGGGTTGACGGCCACCTGGACGACCGTGTTGCCGATGCCCAGCAGGCCGAAGCCCGCGAAATACCACCCCAGCGCGCACCCCTCCCCGGCCAGGTAGGGCAGCATGAGCCCCGCGACCGTGAAGGCGTAGCCGATCAGGGCCGCGGACTTGCGGCCGATGCGGTTCATGAGCGCGGCGACCGGGATCGAAAGCAGCAGGAACCACAGAAAGACCATCGTCGGCAGGAAGCTCACGGCCCGCTGCGCCGACGCGGGAAACTCCGCGGCGATGCGCACCGTGATGGGGGCCACGATGTCGCAGAATCCCATGATGAAAAAGCCCGCAAGAACGGGTCCCAGCAGGCGTCTGTCCACTTCGGAATGGTTCATGTCTCGCATTATATTCGGTCAAAGTTACGTTTTTTTCGGAAAAACCGCGTGCGCGACGCGAAAAAAATCGCGGCGGGCCGGACATTCCGCCTCCCGAAAGCGGCGCGGCGGGAGTGTCGGAGAGGCTGCCGCGGCACGTTTTTTCGGCACCGGAGCAGGGAGTTTCCGCATTTTTTCGCTACATTTGTGCAAATACAGCGCAAAACATGTACCCCATTCTGTCGGATCTGCCCGTCACCCTTCCGCTCGAGGACCCGATTCTCAAGTTCATGCTCATCATGGCCATCGTGCTGGCGGCGCCGCTCCTGCTCAACAAACTGAAAATACCCTACCTGCTGGGGCTCATCATCGCCGGAGCGGTGATCGGACCCCACGGGCTGAATCTGGTGCTGCGCGACAGCAGCATCATCCTTTCGGGAACGGCGGGACTGCTCTACATCATGTTCCTCTCGGGGCTGGAGATGGACATGAACGATTTCCGCCGCAACGGCTGGCGCAGCGCCGTATTCGGGCTCTACACCTTCGCCGTGCCGATGCTCTTCGGCATCGTGGCCGGGTATTTCATCCTCGGCTACCCGATCGGCTCGTCGGTGCTGCTGGCCGGGCTGTTCGCCTCGCAGACCCTGATCGCCTACCCCATCGTCAGCCGGCTGGGCATCACGCGCGACAAGGCCGTGACCATCGCCGTGGGCGGCACGATCATCACCGACATGCTGGCCCTCATGGTCCTGACCGTGGTCGTCGGACTCTCCACGGGAGAGACCGGCAGCGACTTCTGGCTCCGCTTCGGCGCATCGGTCGCGGCATGCGTGGCGGCCATCGTCGTGCTCTTCCCGCTGCTGGGGCGCTGGTTCTTCAAACGGTGCAGCGACAGCATCTCGCAATACGTGTTCGTGCTGGTGATGGTCTTCCTGGGGGCTTATCTGGCCCAGGCGGCCGGGCTCGAACCCATCATCGGAGCCTTCCTCGCGGGACTGGCCCTGAACCGGCTCATCCCGAAGACTTCGCCGCTGATGAACCGCATCGAATTCGTGGGCAACGCCATCTTCATCCCGTTCTTCCTCATCGGCGTGGGGATGCTCGTCGACTACCGCGCCTTCTTCCGCAGCTGGGAGACGCTGGAGGTAAGCGCCGTGATGATCGTCATGGTGACGGCGGCCAAATACATCGCCGCCTGCCTCACGCAGCGGACTTTCCGCCTCTCGCGCGACCAGCGCACGCTGCTCTTCGGCCTGAGCAGCGCCCACGTGGCGGCGACGCTGGCCGCCGTGATGGTGGGCTACAGCGTCATCCTGGGCTACACGCCCGAGGGCGAGCCGATCCGCCTGCTCGACGAGGCGGTGCTCAACGGCACGATCCTCATGATTCTGGCCACCTGCACCATCTCGACCTTCGCCACGCAGCGCGGCGCCCACCTCATCGCCCTGAAGGGGGCGCAGGGCGAGGAGCGGAACGCGGGCGAGCACGTGCTCATCCCCGTGGCCCGCAAGGAGGAGATCGGCGAACTGGTGGGGCTGAGCATCGCGCTGACCAAACAGAAATACCGCAGCCTCTACGCCCTCAACGTGATCGACAACCGCAGCGACGACCCCGAGCTGAAGAAACGGGCGCAGGAGCTGCTCGACGCGGCGGCGGTGGCGGCCGCAGCCGCCGACATGCACATGCACCGGCTGCTGCGCTACGACGTGAACACGGTGAACGCCATCGTCAGCGCCGTGCGCGAACGCAACATCACCGATCTGGTGCTGGGCATGCACCGCAGCGCGCCGGGTCAGGGACGCCCCCTGCCCGTGCCGGGCGGAGCCATCGGCACGCCGCTGGGCAAGACGCTCACCGCCGTGCTGGCGCAATGCGCCGTCACCACGTTCATCCTCCGCCCCGTGCAGCCCTTCACGACGATCCGCCGCCATGTGGTGGTCGTACCCCGCCGGGCCGAGCAGGAGGCGGGATTCCGGGCCTGGCTGCTGCGCATCCGCCATCTGGCGCACGACACGGGCGCCGGGCTGGTGTTCCGCGCGCCGGAAAGCACGATCGTCCACCTGAAAGGACACCGCCGCCGCAAGGACATCGCCCGCTACGAAGTCTGCGAGGCCGGTTGGGAGAATCCCGCGGCGCTGCTGCCCGAAATGCGGAGCGACGAATGTCTGTGGGTGGTGATGAGCCGCCGCGACCGCATCTCCTACCAGCCCGGAATGGGGCGCATGCCGGGCTATCTGGAGGAGAGGCTCGCAAGGAACGGTTTCGTGCTGGTCTATCCCGTTCAGACGGGCACCGAGGAGCAGCAGAGCGTCTTCAACATGAACCTGGGGTAAAACCGTCTGTCATCGGCGGCGCTCCGGGCACCGTCGGCGACAGGCGATTCCGGCAAATGCCGTTCGACCCGATCCGTCCCGGCAGGGCGCTCCCGGAGCGATGCGGGCAGGCGCCCGGCCTGCCCTGCCGGAACGATCGGGACATCCTCATTCGGCCGCATACAGGCCCCCGGCCAGACTTTCGAGGCCGGACTCCCCGGGCAGAGCCGGATAGGCTCTCTTCATCGCCCCGACGAATGTCTCCGGCGTCTTGTTCTCCGAAAGCAGCCTTTTCACCGTATTCAGGTATTCGATCTTGAACCGCACGGCATCCGCCCGGGCGGCTCCGCCGTGCCCGCCGACAAAGAGCTCAGCACCCGATCGCAGCGACCGCTCCGCCTCCGCGAGCTCCGCGTCGACGGCCGCCGCCGAAGAGATTTGCAGATGGCTCATATGCGCCCTGGCCGGAGCCCAATGGGTGTAATAGACCTTGCCGCCGATCAGAATGCTCGCTCCGGGAAAGTCGGTCGACGCGCCGCGGCGGAACTCGAAGGGAATCCCGGCAAAGGTCTCCGTCGTGCCGAACGCCACCTCCCCGGCCGCACCCGTGGGCATGGCGGCGAGAGCGTCGCCGAATGTCTCTGCGAAGTGCTGCATCATGCCGCCGTATACGGCCCCCTTCGTGAATTCGGGCATTCCTTCGGGCATCACCACGTCGTGGTGCGCCGTGCCGCCGATATGATAATTCGCGATACGCCGCTCCACGGGCTTGCCGAGTCCGGCGAGATAGGCGTCGAATTCCGCCACGTTGTCCTTGAACAGCGGCTGCTCCATCGTGACGAGCGCCTCCCACCCTTCGACGATGTAACCGGCATCGTCCAGCGCATCGCCGGTGCAATAGACATGCAGTCTGAAGCCGCCGAGGTCATGCACCTCGAAACGCCCCTTGTTCTGTGCCGAAGCACCCAGCACCATGCCGGCAACGGCCAGCGTCAACGCAATCTTCTTTTTCATAGCTGCAATTTTTTGAGGTCAAACATTAGTTTCAAAAAGTATTTTAGTTTCTTTTGCGCTGCAAATATAGGGCGGAATATTTCTCTTGTCAAGTAGGCACCTGACAGATACCCGGTTACATGCAGGTGACGATCGTTGAGTATGAATCCATTGGCATACTCATTTTTTTCATATTTTTTTTATCCTTGCAGATTTAAGGTAATTCAATTACTTTTGCATACCGAACAACAAAGAGAGAGTAATGGATAGAACGACGATATCGGATGCGTACGACCCGCAATGTCCCATCCGCAACATTCTGGCCCGTCTGGGCGACAAGTGGTCGCTTTTGACGATCTATACGCTGGCGCAGGTCGAAAAGATGCGTTTCGGCGATTTGAGGCGGACGATACCGGACATTTCGCAAAAGATGCTTACCGTCACGCTGCGCACGCTGGAAGAAGACGGATTCGTCCTGCGGACGATCTATCCGGAGGTGCCGCCGCGTGTGGAATATGCGCTTACGGCCAGAGCGCATGCGCTGCTGCCGCACATTCAATCGCTGATCGGATGGGCGAAAGAAAATATGCCGGACATTCTGGCGGACCGCCGTAAAAACCGAGGATAGGGAGACGACTTGCGGAGCGACCGTCCGGAGCGATAAGAACCGCAAATCCCCGCGCGCGGCCGACTGCTGGCAGCAGCGGGTTTCTTTCTGCGCTTTTTGCGAGAGAACGTACACGAAAACCGATCCGGCGGTGCGGGACTTTTTGCGAAAAAACACAAAGAGTTTCTTGCGGCAGAAATTCGCCGCCGATTGCAGCCATCGGGCCGCGCAGGCCGCCGCCTCTGCCCCGCATAGGTACGCTACCCGCATCTGCGCCCGGCTTTTCGCACTTTGACTTCGTCGAAGAATCAAGTTATCGCTTGCTTCTGCACTTGACTTTTCGTATCTTTGGCTTCGCCGAAGATACTTCGCCTCGGCAAAGCGCAAATAAATTTGCTTTTGCGCTCGGCTTATTCGTATCTTTGCCCCATTGAAAGAATAAATAAAACAGCGACAGATGAGTCTCGTAGCAATCGTAGGACGCCCCAACGTGGGCAAAAGCACCCTCTTCAACCGGCTGGTCGGCCACCGCAAGGCCATCGTCGACTCGACGGCCGGAACCACGCGCGACCGCCACTACGGCAAGACCGACTGGAACGGCAAGGAGTTCTCGGTGATCGACACGGGGGGATATACGGTCAACTCGGAGGATGTCTTCGAGGAGGAAATCCGCCGGCAGGTGATGCTGGCCATCGACGAGGCCGACGTGATTCTCTTTCTGGTGGAGGTGTCGACCGGAATCACCGATCTCGACGCGCTGATGGCCGACATCCTGCGGCGCACGTCGAAAAAGGTGCTGCTGGTCTGCAACAAGGTCGACAACAACGACCAGATCTACTCCTCGCACGAATTCTACGCGCTGGGGTTGGGCGATCCCTACTGCATCTCGTCGATGTCGGGAAGCGGCACGGGCGACCTGATGGACGCCATACTGGCCGCCCTGCCCGCGGAAACCGCATCGGAGGAGGAGGAGGACGATCTGCCCCGCATCACGGTGGTGGGACGCCCCAACGTAGGCAAATCGTCGCTCACCAACGCCCTGCTCGGGCAGGAGCGCAACATCGTGACCTCCGTGGCCGGCACCACGCGCGACTCGATCCACACGCGCTACAACAAGTTCGGCATGGACTTCTACCTGGTCGACACGGCCGGCATGCGCAAGAAGGGCAAGACGATGGAGGACCTGGAGTTCTACTCGGTCATGCGGTCGATCCGCGCCATCGAGAATTCGGATGTCTGCATCCTCATGCTCGACGCCCAGCAGGGGCTCGAATCGCAGGACCTGAACATCCACAACCTCATCGTCCGCAACCGCAAGGGGTGCGTGATCGTGGTCAACAAATGGGACCTGATCGAAAAGCAGAGCAACACGATGAAGGAGTGGACCGAATTCCTGAAGAAGAGGCTCGCCCCGTTCAACGACATTCCGATCATCTTCACTTCGGTGCTCAACAAACAGCGCATCTTCGACGTGCTGCAAACGGCCATCCGCGTATACGAAGCACGCCGCCGGCGCATTCCGACCTCGGAGCTGAACGACGTCATGCTGCCTCTGATCGAGAACTATCCGCCCCCGGCGACCAAAGGCAAGTACATCAAGATCAAATACGCCACGCAGCTGCCGACGCCCACGCCGCAGTTCGCTTTCTTCGTCAACCTGCCGCAGTACATCAAGGAGCCCTACCGCCGCTTCCTGGAGAACAACATCCGCCAGCGGTGGGATTTTTCCGGTGTCCCCATGCAAATCTACTTCCGGCAGAAATAGCGGCTTCGGGACAGACCGGACAGACCGGACAGACCGGACAGACTGAGCGAACGGAACAGACGGACTGAACGGACTGAACGGACTGAACAGACCGGACGGACCAGACGGACCAGACGGGCGGGACGGCCCGCAGAGATGCCGCTCCGGAAAAATCCCGTGCAGACAACCACCCCGCCCCCTCCTTGAAAGGAGGGGGCTTTCGTTTACAGACCGGCCGAAGCGGGTTCGCCGCAGCGAAGACGGGCGGGCGAAATCACTTGCCCGAAAGGTCGGCGGGCCGCAATTCCACGGTGACGAGCACGGGATTGGCTCCGAGGGGCTCGTCGGAGGCTCCGGAAGAGGAGGAGGAAGACGGGCGCCGCGCAAGACGGTGGGCGTCGATCAGACCCGTAATGCGGCTGCCCGTCACGTCGACCGGCCCCGAAAGTACGGCCGTCAGGTATCCGTCCGTGTCTTCGCCGCGCAACCCGTAGGTGATGCCCGCCCAGCCCGAAACGGTGCGGCCCGTCTGTTTGTCGTAGATGAGCAGGTAGTCGGTCCGCCGCGAGGTGAAGCCCGCACCGACGTAGCGGTCGGTCTCCCAGAAACGGCCGTTGAACCAGGTGTGATCGTCGCGGTAGCGTTCGATGAACCGGCCGAAGTCGCCGCGGCAGAGCCGCTCGCAATCGTCCGGCAGCGGGGAGGAGGCGATGTCGAAGCGGTAGCGGGTCTCCACCCGTCTGCCGTGCAGCGAGCAGACCTCCGGACGCAGCGTCTTGCGGTAAACCATGCCGCCGCCGAAAGTCTGCAACTCGCAGCCGTTGCTGAAGTTCATCGTGAAGTCGTCGGCGCAGCAGCGGAACCGCACGCCGCCCACAGAATCGAGCCCCAGAATCTCGTAGCCGCGCAGCGAATCGCACCGGCGGTTGTCGCCGCCGACGGCATAGAATCCCGCTCCCGCAGGATCGGCGGCAATCTCATAGAGGATGCAGTTCAAGGGCGAGGAGCCCCGCCACGTTCCATCGGGCGCATAATGGAGCAGCCGGCGTCCGAACATGTCGAGCACCGTCGCGCCGGAGGCCGTCAGCGCGAAATCCGTGGGTTCGACATACTCGCCGGGGCCCCGGCCCTGCCGTCCGATCATGCGGCAAAAACGGCCGTCGGCGCCGAACACATAGAGGGCTTTGCTCATGCGGCGGTCGAGCAGCCAGACCGAACTGTCGCGGCGGAACAGGCGGTCGACCGCACCGACCATACACCCCTCGTGCGTTTCGAGCGGCGTGAACGTATGGCTCCGGACGAGGCTGTCGAAGCGCAGCGGTCCGTCGTGCAGCTCCACCGGGATGACCACGGTGCGGCTCCGGTCGGCATCGTAGGGCGGAACGGCTCCGGGCCCCGGAGAGCAGGATACCGCAAGCAGCGACAAGAACAGAAGACGGTATTTCGGGATCATCGCCATACGATTCGGCCGTCGAGGCGTTCGAAAATGCGGTTGTCCTGCCCGTAGGAGCGGCAGAGAATGTAGAACAGCCCTTCGGCGGGCGCATCGGGCCAGACGAGCTGCACGTCGCGGGCCGTCTGCCGTCCGAGCGAACGCCACGCACGGCCGCACCAACAGAAGAGTTCGTACTCGGCACCGGGCAGAATGTCGTTGCCGTCGCCGCGGCGGATGAACGAGATGCGGTCGACGCGCGTCGGGACGCCGAAGTCGTAGCCCGACCAGAAGTCGTCGCCCTCGGCCCAGAGCGAAGTGAGCGGATCGTCGTCGTCGAACCATTTGAAGTCGTCGAGACCCGGATGGCGGCCCGGTCCGGCATGGATGCGCCCGCGCATGCGCTCGCTGCAACCCTCCCGCCAGAAGTAGAGTTCGGCCATTTCGCAGCGCCTGCCGTCGGTCGAGCGGAACCGCCAGTAGCGGCGGGGCGGTATGTGCGAGACATCGACCGACCCGGCCGGCACCTCCCAGCCGGGCAGCCGGGCGGCGACGAGGGCATCGGCGAAGGCAGGGTCGTCGGAGGCTTCGATCGTTCCGCCCCGAAGCACGTCGCGGCGACTGCATACGTGGCGCAGCAACGGGAATTTGCGTTTCACGCAGAGCGCCTGCCGCCGGAGCGTGTCGCACCCGACGGTCCGCACCCTCCCCGAAGGTTCGACGACGAAAGGTTCGCCCGCCGGAACGGAGCGCTCTCCGTCCCAGCAGACGGGCAGATAGAGCACGTTGCGCCCCATGCGGCGGAACCGGGCCCGGTTGCCGCGCACCTCGCCCCAATGGACGGGCACCCACTCGAAATTGTCGAAAACGGCCAGATAGACGTCGCGGCGCGAGAGACGGTCGGGGAAAAGGTCGACCCGAAGGTCGGAAGTGACCATGTATTCGTCGGTGACGTCGCGGCAGAAGATATTGGCGATCGAGGGCGGCAGCCGGCAGCCGCGGCGCACGCGGGCGAGCAGCTCCTCGTCGGGGCGGTAGGTCATCCGCAGAATCTTGGCGAACTTGGCGTCGGGATAGTGGGCCTCCGAAGGGTTCTTCCCGAATCCGTTGAACTCGCATTTGACGCCCCGCAGCGTGAGCACCGTGTTCCAGTAGTGCCCCATGCGGCGGTCGGGCCATTGGGGCGTGTAATCGACCGAAACGGGGATTCCCTTGCTGCGCATGACGAGCGCCGCGGCATAGGAGTAGTCGACGCAGGTGCCGAAAGGCCGGTCGAGAAGCGTCGCGGCCCGCATGACGGGCATCCCGCTCGGCGTATGGACCAGGTGCTGGGGATTGTGCGCGCGCAGGGCGTCGTTGACCGCGCAGGCGGCCATGCGGGGATTGCCGCAGTAGTCGGACGAGGCGGCCTCCAGCACGTAGGCCTCGCCGTCGAAGAGCGGAAAGAGCTCCTCGCGCCAAAGGCCGAGCGGCTGGCGGTCGACGATCTTGTAGGGCAGCAGCCATTCGCAGAAGGCGTCGAAATCGAGGTGGCGGGCCCAGGGGCCCTGCTGCCAGCGGACGAAAGCCGTGTCGATGTGGCGGACGAGCAGGTCGGCAGTGACGGTTTTCAGGTCCTCGTCGAAGGTGACGCCCGCACGGAAACGGCCGGAGCACTCCCCGATGCGGCGCGCGAGGTCGTCGGGAGCGCCGCCCGACGCGAGGATCGAATCCACCGCATCGCAATAGCGGCCGTAGGTGCCGCCCAGCGAAACGTGGTAAGGCATGTGGCGGATCAGGTAGCGGGCGGCGCGCAGCTTGAGGCTGTCGGCCGGATCGGCGCCGTAGCGGTCGAGGACACGCTGCAACTCGGGGCGGTTGTCGCCGGCCATGCGCAGCGCCCGGCGCACGCCCCCGTCCGTGCAGGCGGTGGCGGCGAGGGCCAGCAGGCAGACGAGCTGCCGCAGGGCCGTCATGCAGGAAACAGGCGTTTTCATTCGGGCAGGCGACCGTCGTGGTCGAGCAGGTTGCGGATGGTTTTCATGTAGAGTTCGCCGAGAGCCGGATTGCGGCACGGATCGCCCGCGAGCACCACCCGGCTGTCGCGGTCGAGCAAAAAGACGTGGAAGCGATGATCGTCGGGAATGCGGGGATTGGAGCGGGGGAAGTCGCCCGCCTCGTCGAGCAGCACGGGGTGTCCGAAGCGCGCGACGGAGAGTGCGTAGCGCACCCCGTCGGCACCGCCCTGCCGGGGCGTGAAGACGAAAAGAGGCCGGAAACCGGCATCCGACTCCGCAGCCAGGTCGATATAGGGGCCGTATTCGTACAGACGGTCGATCTGACAGGAGGAGCACGACAGGGAATCGACATAGACGATCATCGTCGCCAGACGTCCGAGGCGGAGGGGATCGGAAACACCGGAGGCGTCGGGAGTATCGGGGGTGCCGGGAGTGCCGGAGGGTTCCGGCAGGGCCGACGGCTCATCCGGCGCCGCCTGCGTCGGATGCAGGGCTTCCCGGGCTGCGGACGAATCCGGAGCCGCCGGGCTGTCGAACGGTTCCGGAGCGTCCGGCCGCTCCTCCGGCGGCGCCGGGGCTGGATAGGAGGTCATTCCCTCGGGCAGGCGCACCTCGCTGAGGAAAAAGCGGTTCATGTCGCGACGCAGCCGCATCCGCTCGCACGAAACGAACGAAAGGGCGAGGCACACTCCGCAGATCAGGGATTTTTTCATGGGTTTATCGTTTGGGGTAAAAGAACGTCAGGATCGGATTGTCGTCCTCCTGCATGGCGAAGATCAGATCGGCACGCTCGCGGCCGAACTGTTCGACCGCATCGTCGTAATGTTCCCGGTCGAAAGCCGCGAGCCCGGGAGCCAGGAACGCAGGAAAGATATGACCGATGAAAGCCCGGTCGGTCGAGCCGACCGGATTCAGAAAAGGCAGCGGGAAAAAGCCTGTGCGTCCGGCGATCACGGTTATCCGGGTTTTAATTCGAAAACAACAACGATTTGCCATTTTCATGGCATATACGAAAATATGAATTTATTTTTAAATTTCCAATAAGTTAATTGCATAT
>USCH01000026.1 GCA_900553175.1 uncultured Alistipes sp.
TAGTAGAGATTGCAGGTCAGCAATTTAAAGCTGAGAAAGGTCGGAAACTTTATGTTCACCGTCTTCAGGGCGACGAAAATTCGTCCGTAAGTTTCGACAAGGTCCTGCTCGCAGACAACGACGGTCAGGTCAAGGTAGGCGCACCTGTAGTAGAAGGCGCCTCGGTAAAGTGCAAGATTCTGAAGCACCTCAAGGACGACAAGGTTCTGGTCTTCAAGAAAAAGCGTCGTACGGGCTACCAGAAATGCAACGGTCATCGCCAGTATCTGACGCAGATTCTCGTGGAGGAAATCGTTGCGTAACCCCTTAAAAACTGAATCAACATGGCACACAAGAAAGGTGTAGGTAGTTCGAAGAACGGCCGTGAGTCGGAAAGCAAGCGACTCGGCATCAAATTGTTCGGCGGTCAGTTCGCAAAGGCGGGCAACATCATCGTCCGTCAGCGCGGCACGGTGCACAACGCCGGTGAGAACGTCGGCATGGGCAAGGATCATACGCTCTTCGCTCTGGTGGACGGCACGGTATCGTTCTGCAAGAAGAGCGAGGGTCGCTCCTATGTGAGCGTGACGCCTCTGAGCGAATAGTCTCCGATCCGACGATCGGATCGATTGAGCGGCTCCCGTGCGGAGCCGCTTTTCGTTTGTCCGGGGCCGGGATGTCCGTCGTTCCGCACCGCCGGGAGGCGGGGGGGGATTTCCGGACGGGCCGCGGGTCTTCTGCCGGATGCGTACCCGGAGCGCTGCGCCGGGATGGGGCAGCGGCCGGGGGCCGGCGCGGTCTTGCGGCGGCGGAAAGCCGTAACGGCTTCATTTCCAACTTCCGACGGCGGAAATGACATTTTTTCGCCGGGATCGCGCGTTTGTTCGGCTCAATTCGTTATTTTTGCGTATTGAAAACCTCTGAAAACCCTATACCGAATGAAGGACATCATCCAGCTTCACGACAAGAAATTCCGTGTGATGATTCCGGCCGAGGAGATCGACCGGGCCGTCGAGGCCGTCGCGCAGCGCATCAACGACGACTACCGCGATAAGGAGACCCCGCTGTTCGTCGGCGTGCTCAACGGTTCGTTCATGTTCATGAGCGATCTGATCAAGAAGATCGAGTTCAACAACGAGCTCTCGTTCGTGAAGCTCTCCTCGTACGAGGGCACCGCGTCGACGGGTCAGGTCAGGAGCCTGATCGGTCTGAACGGTTCGATCGAGGGCCGCCATGTGATCGTCGTCGAGGACATTGTCGATACGGGTGAGTCGATCGAGCACATGATCCTCGATCTGAAGGCGCGCAAGCCCGCCAGCATCGCCGTCTGCACGCTCTTTTTCAAACCAGGCTCCTACCGCAAGCAGATTCCCATCGACTACCGCGCCATGGAGATCGGCAACGAATTCATCGTGGGGTACGGTCTCGATTACGATCAGCTGGGGCGCAGCCTCAAGGATATTTACGTCGTCGCGGAATGAGTGCGGCGGTGCCCGATAGCGTTTCGCTCGACGGCGGGCGTCTGCTGCCTCTGGTCGAGGACTTCTACACCATTCAGGGCGAAGGGTTCCATGCCGGAAAACCCGCTTATTTCATCCGTCTGGGCGGGTGCGACGTGGGTTGCAGCTGGTGCGATGCCAAATATACGTGGAATCCCCGGGTCTTCCCGCCCGTGGAGATCGGCGAGGTAGTGGCCCGGGTCGCAGCGAGCGCGGCGCGGACGGTCGTGGTCACGGGCGGGGAGCCGCTGCTCTATCCCCTGGGGCCGCTCACCGAAGCGCTGCATGCGCAGGGCGTGGCGGTGTTTCTCGAGACGTCGGGATCGCACCCTTTCAGCGGCTGCTTCGACTGGGTGTGCCTGTCGCCCAAACGCCGCCGGCCGCCGCTGCCGGAGGCGTACGAACGGGCCGGCGAGCTCAAGGTGATCGTCGAAACCGAAGCGGATTTCGGGTGGGCCGAACGTCATGCGGCGTCGGTGCCGGCAGCGTGCCTGCGCTATCTGCAACCCGAATGGAGCGCGGCGGAGCGGATGATGCCCGCGATCGTGGAGTATGCCAAGGCGCATCCCGAGTGGAGCATCTCGATACAGACCCATAAATACATGCGCATACCCTGATGAAGCTGCGGCTGGGCAAACGGTTCTGGGTGGCCGCCACGGCCTCGATCCTGCTTTTCACGCTCTGCATCGTGGGGCGCAACGCCCTGCATGCGGTGCGGATCAGACGTCAGATCGGGGCGCTCGTCCGGCAGCGCGATGCCTACCGGGCGAGGATCGCGGAGGACAGCCTGCTGCTCGAACGGCTCCGGTACGACGATTATCTCGAAGAGTATGCCCGCGAACATTTCCGCATGCAGCGGCGGAACGAAGAGGTTTATATCGTCGAAGAGTGAAAGCGGCCTGTAGAGGCCGCTTTTTTGTCGCTGCCGCTGCCGTCTGTCGGGCGGGGCGGCCGCCCGTGCAGGGCGGTGGATCAGTAGTGCGAGAACCCCTGCCAGTCGAGAGGCTGCACGATGCCGTCGCGCAGCCAGCGCAATTCATGGCCGCGGGTGATGCGGCCGACGGGGTGGAGCGCCGCGGAAAAGCGGTGCAGAAAATCGCCGGCCAGGCGTTCGGCACGGTCGGGGGCCGCCGTGAAGAGCAGTTCGTAGTCTTCGCCGCCGCATGCGGCGGTCTTCAGGTCGCTACCCTCGGCCACGGGAAGAGTGTCGAGGTCGATTTCCGCTCCCGTCTGCGATTGCGCCAGGATGCGGCGCAGGTCCGATGCCAGACCGTCCGAAAGGTCCATCATGGCATGCACCTCTTCGCGTTCGCCGAGCCATATGCCTTCGGCGATGCGGGGCTGCGGATTGCGGTGCCGGGCCGCGAGCGGCGTGTCGCAGCGGCCCGCAAGAATGTCGCGCAGCCCGGCGCCCGAGGCTCCGAGCGCTCCGGTCGTGAAGATCACGTCGCCGGGCTGCGCTGCGCTGCGCCGTTTGATGTGTCCGTCGGCGACGCGGCCGATGGCCGTGACGTTGATCGTGATCGCTTGCTCCGAACGGGTCGTGTCGCCGCCGATGAGCGCCGTGCCGCAGCGGGCCGAGAGGGCGTGGTATCCGCGCATGAACTCCGCGGCCCACGATTCGGTCGCATCGGCGGGCAGGGCGAGCGAGAGCAGCGTGGCGACGGGCCGGGCGCCCATCGACGCCACGTCGCTCAGGTTGACGGCCAAAGCTTTGGCTCCCACCTCCGCGGGCGATGCGGCCCGGCGCAGGAAGTGCACCCCTTCGACGAGCAGGTCGGCCGTGAAGACGAGCGACTCGCCGCCCCCGACGGGCAGTACGGCGCAATCGTCGCCGATCCCCTCGAACCCGTTCGCGGGCAGGTCGGCGCAGAGGGCGCGGATGGAGTCGATAAAGCCGAATTCGGTCATGACGGAGCAAAAATAAGCATTATAATCAAGAATCGGAAACCGATTCCGCGTATCTTTGGCTTCGCCGAAGATACTTCCGGCCGGCAGAATCCGTCCGCCAGGTGTTTTTGCGCTCGGCTTATCCGCACTTTGGCTTCGCCGAAGATACTTCGCCTCGGCAAAATGCAAATAAATTTGCTTTTGCGCTCGGCTTATTCGTATCTTTGCTCCGTAATCCGACCGTTCATACGAAAAAAACATGAAGATACTGATACTCAACGGACCCAATCTCAATTTGCAGGGCCGGCGCGATACGGGGGTTTACGGCACCCGGACTTTCGACGACTATTTCGCCTGCCTCGCCCCGCTCTATCCCGGGGTCGAATTCGGCTTTTTCCAGTCCAACATCGAGGGCGAGCTCATCGACGCCGTGCAGCGGGCCGACGGCAGCTATGACGGCGTGGTGCTCAATGCCGGAGGATACACCCATACGTCGGTGGCGCTGCGCGATGCCGTTGCGGCCGTCGGGGTCCCGGTGGTCGAGGTGCACATCTCCTCGATCCTGGCCCGCGAGGAGTTCCGGCACACCTCGCTGCTGGCTCCGGTGGCCGTGGGCTCGATCATGGGATTCGGGCTCGATTCCTATCGGCTCGGCATCGAGGCATTGTTGTTGAGGTCGGAGCGATAGAAAGCGACAAAAGGGAAAGATATGTACCGAATGAAAAAGACCAAGGTGGTCGCCACTCTCTCCGATTTCCGCTGCACCGAGAAGTTCGTGCAGCAGCTGTTCGATGCGGGCATGGACGTGGTGCGCATCAACTCCGCCCATGTGAGCGAGGAGGGGGCCACGCATATCGTCGAAACCGTGCACCGGGTCAACCCCTCCATTCCGGTGATGATCGACACCAAGGGCCCCGAAATCCGGGTGACGACCATCGCCGACGAATACGGCAACGGCATCCGTTTCTCGGAGGGTGACCGGGTGGCTGTCCGGGGATCGGAGGGCGCGGACCTCACCACGCGCAAGACGATCTACATGAACGTGCCCGCGATTGTCCGCGACATTCCGGCGGGGGCGCGCATGCTCATCGCCGACGGCGAGCTGGAGCTGCGCGTCGAAGGGAAGACCGGCGAGGAGCTGCAATGCGTCTTCGCGGTGGGGGGCGTGCTGCGTTCGCGCAAGAGCGTCAATGTCCCGGGCGTGTCGATCGACCTGCCGTCGGTGACCGAAAAGGACCGCCGCTTCATCGAGTGGGCCGTGAAGAACGATGTCGATTTCATCGCCCATTCGTTCGTCCGCTCCGCCCGCGACATCCGGGCCGTGCAGGAGATTCTCGATGCGCACGGCAGCCCCATCAAGATTATTTCCAAGATCGAGAACCAGGAGGGGCTGGATCATATCGACGAGATCATCGAAGCCTCCTACGGCATCATGGTCGCCCGCGGCGACCTGGGGGTCGAGCTTCCGGCCGAACAGATTCCCAACACGCAGCGGCGCATCGTCGAGAAGTGCATCTGCGCCAAGCGTCCGGTCATCATCGCCACGCAGATGCTCTATTCGATGGTGCACAGCCCCCGGCCCACGCGCGCCGAGGTGAGCGACGTGGCCAGCGCCATCTACGAGCGCGTCGATGCCGTGATGTTGAGCGATGAAACGGCCATGGGCGACTTTCCCGTCGAGTCGGTCGAAACCATGTCGCGCATCGCCCGCGAAATCGAACGCGACGAGTCCCATTTCAAGCCCATGATCGACATGGACATGGTCTCGGTCAACCACGAAATCACGGCCCAGCTGGCCCGGTCGGCCGTGCGGGCTTCGACCAACCTGCCGATCAAATACGTGGTGCTCGACACCAAAACGGGGCGCACGGGGCGTTATCTGGCGGCTTTCCGCGGCCGAAAGACCGTGATGGCCGTCTGCTACCAAAGACATGCGCAGCGCATTCTGGCCCTTTCGTACGGGGTGGTGCCCATTCTGCGCACGCAGCGCCCCAGCGACCGCTATCATTTCCTGGCCGATGCGCTGGAGTTCATCGACCGCTTCCGGAAGCTCGGCGACGACGATCTGCTGGCCGTTGTCGGCGGCAGCTTCGGACCCGACGGGGGCGCCTCCTACGTCGAGATCGCGCCGGTCAGAAACATCCGTCTTCGCAACGAGCGGACCGCCGCTGCGCTGACGAAAGAAAATGCCTGACGGATTTTGCGCGGGGAGCTGAAAGAGAGAGTGGCGAGCGGCGTGGTCTGGTCCGTCGCCGAAAAGGTGGGCACGATGCTGTTGCAGGCGGTCGTGTCGGTGGTCGTGCTGCGCTTGCTGATGCCCGAGGATTACGGCGTGCTGGCGGTGCTGACCGCATTCAGCGCTTTCGCCCTGGTGGTGGTCGACAGCGGTTTCTCGCAGACGCTGATCCGCAAGGCGTCGCCGACGCAGGGTGAGTTCGATGCGGTTTTCCGCTTCAATGTCGTGTCGGCGGGGGTGCTTTACCTCGCGCTGACCGCACTCGCGCCCCGTGTGGCGGCCTATTATGCGATGCCCGAGCTGGCCCGGGTGGCTCCGGTGTTCTTCCTGCTGCTGCCCGTCAACGCCCTGTGCGTCATCCAGCAGACGATCTTCACGCGGCAGTTCCGTTTCGCACTGCTGTCCAAAGTCTCCTTTGCGGCTTCGCTGGCGAGCGGTTTCGCCGCCGTGGCGATGGCTTTGGCCGGCTGCGGCGTCTGGAGTCTGGTCGCCCAGCGGGTGCTGCACATGGCCGTGAGGGCTCTGCTGCTGTGGCGGCTGAGCGACTGGCGGCCCGGGAGATCGTCCGAACGCCGTTTCGCGGCCTGGCGGCGTATGGCGCCTTTCAGCCTGAGCCTGATGGCCTCCGACCTCATTTCGGCCCTTTACAACAAGATTCCGCAGCTGGTCATCGGACGCATCCGTTCGTCCGAGACGCTGGGCTATTTCGACCAGGCGCAGAAACTCAAGGACCTGCCTCTGGTTTCGGCGATGACCGCCGTGCAGGGGGTGATTTTCCCGGCTTTTTCGAAAATATCGGACGACGGCCGCAAATTCGCCGAGAGCTACCGGCAGGTGCTTTCCGTCGTGGCCTATGTCTTCTGGCCCGTCATGCTGGGGCTGTCGGCCGTCTCCTACGATCTGTTCGCGCAGGTGCTGGGCGAGAAATGGATGCCGACGGCCCCCTATTTCGAGGCGGCCTGTCTGGCGGGAATCTTCTATCCCGTCGCCATGACGGCCTACTGCGTGATGAAGGCTCGCTGCACGGGCACCCGGATCATCCGTCTGGAGCTGCTCAAGAAGGCCTTTATGACGGTCGTTTTCGCCGTGACCCTGCCGCGGAGCGTTCAGGCCGTGGTGTGGGGGCTGGTGGCCATCGCCGGTTTCGAGGCGGCGGTCAACCTCTGGGCTTCGGTGCGGGCGACGGAGCTGTCGGCCGGCCGCCTCGTGCGGACGCTGCTGCCCGTGGCGGCCGTGGCGGCGGCGATGTACGGGCTGGTGCGGCTGACGGGAGCGCTGCTCCCTGCGGACGGGTGGCTGCGGCTCGTGGCCGAGGTCGGCGCGGGTGCGGCGGCCTATGTGTCGCTGTCGGCTCTGTTCCGGATAGAGGCTTTCGGCGAATTGCGCGCCCTTGTGCGCAGGCAGTTCATGCGCTCCTGACCGCAGGGAAGAGGTGCGGTGCGAAAACGAGCCTTGAACCGCCTCGGCATCCGCAAAATCCGGCCGCTCTTCCGCACCGTTCTCCCCGTCCGCCCTCCGACACTCCGGCCCCGGTCTTCCGGAGACGGACAAAAAAACCGTCAATTCGGGCATCGGAGCGATCAATGCGTAACCATTTTTTGCGTATATTTGCAGAAGTGTAAAAAAACGCCTACATTTATCTTATGATTCGCGATCTGATAGCCGTAGCCTGCGGAGGAGCTCTGGGCAGCATGGCCCGCTACCTCATTGCGGGCTGCACGCTGGGAGGCATGACGTGGTGGGGTTTCCCCGCCGGAACGTTCGCGGTCAATGCCGTAGGCTCGCTGCTGATCGGCATCCTGGCCCGGACGCTCCCGACATCGCCGCTCCAGCTGCTGCTCGTCACGGGCTTCTGCGGCGGATTCACCACCTTCTCCGCCTTTTCGGCCGAGACCGCGGGGCTGCTGCGTCAGGGATGCTGGGGCACGGCGGCGCTCTACGCGCTGCTGAGCGTCGTCGTATGCACGGGATTCGCCGCGCTGGGCTTCTGTTCGGGAAATTTTTTCAGACATTAATCAAGCATACAGGACAATGGTTATTTTGGTACTCAACTGCGGTTCGTCGTCGATCAAATATCAGGTGATCGACATGGAGGCCGCATCGAGCGCACTGCTCGCAAAAGGACTCGTCGACCGCATCGGCCTGCCGGAAGGCGAACTCACCCACAAACCCGTCGGCAAGGAGCCGTTCTCGCTGCGCCAGCCCATCCCCGACCATACGACGGGCATCCAGCTGGTGATGCAGGCCCTCACCGACCCGCAGCACGGCGTCATCGCATCGCTCGGCGAACTGAAGGCCGTCGGCCACCGCGTGGCCCACGGCGGCGAATTCTTCCCCCAGAGCTGCGTGGTCGACGAAGAGGTGAAGGAGAAGATCCGTTCGCTCTGCCAGATCGCGCCGCTGCACAACCCCGCCAGCCTCGAAGGCATCCGCGCCATCGACCGGGTGCTGCCCGGCGTGCCCCAGGTGACGGTCTTCGACACCTCGTTCCACCAGACCATTCCGGCCGTGAACTACCTGTTCGCCCTGCCCTACGAATACTACGAGAAATACCGCGTGCGCAAATACGGATTCCACGGCACCAGCCACAAATACGTGGCCCGCAAGGGCGCCGAGCTGGCCGGACTCGACGTCGACCGCGCGAAGATCATCACCTGCCACATCGGCAACGGAGCCTCGGTGACCGCCATTCTCGACGGCAAATCCTACGACACCTCGATGGGTTTCTCGCCGCTGGACGGTCTGGTAATGGGCACGCGCTGCGGCCAGGTGGACGCCAGCGCCATCACCTTCATCGGCGACAAGGAGGGCATGAGCTACGCCGAAGTCGACACGATGATGAACAAGAAGTCGGGCGTGCTGGGTCTGACGGGCATTTCGAGCGACATGCGCGACATCGACCGCGCCTACGACGAGGGCAACCCCCGCGCCATCCTCGCACGCGACATGTACTACGGCCGCATCAAGAAGTTCGTGGGTCAGTACGCAGCCGAGATGGGCGGCGTCGACCTGATCGTCTTCACGGGCGGCGTGGGCGAAAATTCGTGCGAGATGCGCGAGACGGTCTGCTCGGGTCTGGAGTTCATGGGCGTGGAGTTCGACCGCGCAGCCAACCGGGGCGCCCGCGGCGTCGACAAGATTCTCTCGGCTCCGGCCTCGAAGGTCAAGGTCGCCGTCGTGGCCACCGACGAGGAGCTGATGATCGCCACCGACACCTATAACCTGGTGAAATAGGACCGGAGCCTGCGGACGGTACGCACCCGGTGCGGGCCTCCGCGGCAGGAGGCTGCGGCCCGCCAGCCCGAAGGCCGGCAGACGGTGCGGCCCGAGGGCGGAAACCGATTGTTCGAACAAACGATTAAAACATCCATACAACCATGATTCAACATCTTACGGAAATCGTCGAGGAGGCGAGGAAGAAAGGCAGAAAACGTCTGGCCGTGGCCTACGGTCAGGATTCGCATACGATCGAGGCCGTTTACGAGGCCTACCGCGAAGGATTGGTCGAAGCGACGCTCTTCGGCGAGCGGAAGGTCATCGAAGAGGTGTGCGGCCAGCTGGGCATCGACGCCTCGGTGTTCCGCATCGTCGACGAAAGGAGCGACGTCAAATGCGTGTCGCAGGCCGTGGCCGCCGTCGTGGCGGGCGAGGCCGACGTTCTGATGAAAGGTCTGGTCTCGACCGACAAGTACATGCGCGGCATCCTCAACAAGGAGGCCGGGCTCTTCCCGCCGAAGGGCGTGCTGAGCCACGTCTCGATCTCGGAAATGTCGTGCTACCACAAGCTGCTCATCATGTCCGACGTGGCGGTGATTCCGCTGCCCGACTTCAAGCAGAAGATGAAGCAGATCGGCTATCTGGCCGAAACGGCGCGGCTGCTGGGCATCGAAAAGCCCAAGATCGCCTGCATCGCCCCTTCGGAGCAGGTGCTGCCCAACGTGATCTCCTCGTCGGAGGGAGCCCTGCTGGCCAAGATGGGCGACCGCGGTCAGCTCGGCAATGTCGTCGTCGACGGACCGCTGTCGCTCGACGTCGCCCTCTTCAAGGAGGTCGCCGAGCACAAGAAGGTCAAGGGATCGGCCGTTGCGGGCGACGCGGACTGTCTGCTCTTCCCCAACATCGAGTCGGCCAACGTCTTCTTCAAGTCGACGACCCACCTGTGCGGCGGCGAACTGGCCGCCATGGTCATGGGCACGAAGGTTCCGTGCGTGCTCACCTCGCGCGGCGACAGCAGCAGGACCAAACTCTACTCGATCGCCCTGGCCTGCCTGGCAGCCAAATAGCATAGCCCGCAAGGGCCCGAACTACGAACCGAGAAACCTATGAGCCATACTATACTGACCATCAACCCCGGTTCCACCTCCACCAAGATCGCCGTTTACGAAGACGAGCGTTCCTTGTGGGAAACGACTCTGAAGCACGACGCCGGAGAGCTGGCGGGCTTCGCGGATGTCATCGAACAACTCGACTGGCGCCGGGGACTCATTCTTGCGGCGCTTCGCGACAACGGATTCGACCTCAAAACCCTGTCGGCCGTCATCGGACGGGGCGGACTGATCCGCCCCGTGCCCGCGGGCGTCTACGAGGTCAATTCGCGCATGCGGTACGACCTGCGCAACGCCAAAATGAGGCACGCCTGCAATCTGGGCGGACTTCTGGCCGCCCAGATCGCCCACATGGCCGGTGTCAAGGCCTACATCGCCGATCCTCCCGTCGTCGACGAGATGGACGATGCGGCCCGCATCACAGGCATGCCCATGGCGCCCCGCCGGCCGATCTTCCATGCGCTGAACCAGAAAGCCATCGTCCGGCGCCACTGCCGGCGCGAGGGGCTGGACTACGAGCGGATAAACCTGATCGTCGCCCACATGGGCGGCGGCATCTCGGTGGCCATCCACAGGCAGGGCCGCATCGCCGACGTGAACAACGCACTCGACGGCGACGGTCCGTTCGCCCCCGACCGGGCGGGCAGCCTCCCCACCAGCGAGCTGATCAAAATCTGCTACTCGGGACAGTACACCCGCGAGGAGCTGCTCCGCTACGTATCGAGCCGGGGCGGTCTGGTCGCCCTGCTGGGCACCAACTCGGTGGTGGAGGTCATGGAACGCATCGACCGGGGCGACGAACGCGCCGTGAAGATGCTGGATGCCATGTGCTACAACGTCGCCAAGCAGATCGGCGGACTGGCGGCCGCTCTCAGCGGCCGCGTGGACGGCATCCTGCTCACCGGAGGCATCGCGTACAGCCAGCGGGTGACCGACTACATCCGCGACCACTGCTCGTTCATCGCGCCCGTGACGGTCTATCCGGGCGAAAACGAACTGGAGTCGCTGGCGCTCAACGCCCTGATGGTTCTCCGCGGCGAAACGGAGGCGAAGAGGTACGTCTGACCCCCCCCCGCCGCTCGACGAAATGCTCCCCGGTGCTCAAGCACCGGGGAGCGTTCGCTTTCGCGCACCGTTTCTCGCCTCGGCATAGTCCGTGCGGGCACGGCTCTGCCCTCGGCTTATCGAAACGGTTCGCTTTCGCGCACCGTTTCTCGCCTCGGCATAGCCTGTGCGGGCACGGCTCCGCCCTCGGCTTATCGAAACGGTTCGCTTTCGCGCACCGTTTCCCGCCTCGGCATAGCCCGTGCGGGCACGGCTCTGCCCTCGGCTTATCGAAACGGTTCGAATTTGTAGCCCATGCCCTTGACGGTGACGATGTGCCGCTCGCCGATCTTCTGACGCAGTTTGCGGATGTGGACGTCGATCGTGCGGTCGCCGACGACCACTTCGCTGCCCCAGACCTTGGTGTAGATCTCCTCGCGCGTGACGAGTTTGCCGGGAGTCGAAGCCAGCAGGTCGAGCAGGGCGAACTCCTTGCGGGGCAGGACGATCTCCTGTCCGTTGCAGCGCACCGTGAAGCGCTCCCGGTCGACGGAAATCCCCTCCGCGGGGGTGGGGTCGTCGGCGTCGATGCGCTTGAGGATGGCCCGGATGCGGCTTTTGAGCAGTTTCATCTGGATGGGCTTGACCAGATAGTCGTCGGCGCCGACGCCGAAGCCCGAGAGCTGCTGCTCCTCCTCGCCCAGGGCCGAGAGGAAGACCACCATCGTGTCGCGCAGCTGCGGATCGCGGCGGATGGCGCGGCAGGTTTCGGCCCCGTCCATGACGGGCATCATCCGGTCCAGCAGGATCAGATGGGGCCGGCACGAGGCGGCCGTGCGCAGCGCTTCGGCTCCGTTCTGGGCCGTGAAAACCTCGTAACCCTCCTTGAGAAGGTTGTAGCGGACGAATTCGAGAATGTCTACTTCGTCGTCGACCAGCAGAATGCGGTGTTTCATGACGTGTTGCGGTTGGATGGGGGCGTCCGGCACCGGTGCCGGGGTGCACGGCTTTTGCGCGGGCCGTTGCGTTGGCGAAGATAGCAAATTTCCCGCGAAATCGTTCGGCGGCCCGGGAAAAATGGTTATATTTGCGAGATTTATGTACTCCCGCATGGCGGGAATCCGAAAAAAGTATCGAGATGGCTACTGAAAAATCGACCCTCCAGGCTCCCGAAGAGCTTGTCGGCCACGAGGCCGAAGATGTGCAGACCGTGCCGGAAACGGCCTCCGACGCTGTTGCGAATGAACCGTCCGCCGAGTGCGCGGAAGATGCGGTGCCGGCTGCGGAGTCCGGAGCGGAGACCCCTGCGCCGGAAAGCGAATCCATGCGGGAGGACTCCGGCTCGCCTGCCGGGGAGACGCCTGCGCCGGGTGTCGATTTCACCGATGAGGATGCGGCCCTCGAAGCGAGCCGCGCCGGTCTGGAACTCGACGGCGAACTGGCCGAGGAGTCGGCCTCCTCGGCTGCGGAGTCCGAAGCTGCGGCCCCGGGCGCTGCGGACCGTTTCGCCGGCAAGACCAAGGAGGAGATCGTGGCGCTTTTCGCCCGCATGCTCGAAGAGCAGCCCGTGCAGACGCTCCGCCGCGAGGTCGAGGCGCTCAAGATCGCCTTCTACCGGATTCGCCGGGCCGAAGTCGAGGCGCTGCGCCGTGCATTCGAAGAGGAGGGCGGCGCGCCTGACGAGTTCGCCGCTCCGGCGGATGCGGCCGAGGTGCGGCTCAAGGAGCTTTTCCAGGAGTATCGCCGCAAACGCGACGCATTCATCGCCGACCTCGAGGCGGAAAAGGAGCGCAATCTGGAGGTGAAGCTCGCGATCATCGAGGAGCTGAAGGCGCTGACCGGCTCCGACGAGACGCTGGGGCATACGTTCGCCCGCTTCCGCGAGTTGCAGCAGCGCTGGAAGGAGACCGGCGTCGTGCCGCAGGCGCGGGTGAAGGACCTGTGGGAGACCTACAACCTGCATGTCGAGAATTTCTACGCCTTCATCAAGATCAACAAGGAGCTGCGCGACCTGGACCTGAAGAAGAACTACGAGCAGAAGGTGCTGCTCTGCGAGCAGGCCGAGGCGCTCGTGCTGGAACCCTCGGTCGTCGAGGCGTTCCACAAGTTGCAGAAACTGCACGACGAGTGGCGCGAGACGGGTCCGGTGGCCAACGAGTACAAGGAGACGCTCTGGGGGCGTTTCAAGGCGGCTTCGGCCCGCATCAACAAGGCGCATCAGGAGCATTTCGAGGCGCTGAAGGCCGAGCAGCTGAAGAATCTGGGGCTCAAGACCGAACTGTGCGCCGCGGCCGAGGAGCTGCTCGCGCAGCCGCTCACCGCGCGCAAGGAGTGGAACCGGGCGAGCGACCGTCTGCTGGAGATTCAGAAGACGTGGAAGACTATCGGGTTCGCTCCCAAGAAGGACAACAACCGCATTTACGAGCGTTTCCGCAATGCCTGCGACCGTTTCTTCGAGTCCAAGCGCCGCTTCTATGCGGACCTGAAGACCGAAATGGAGCATAACCTGCAACTCAAGAACGAGCTGTGCGAGGCCGCCGAGTCGCTCTCGGGCAGCGAGGAGTGGAAGAAGACGACCGACGAGCTGATCGCCCTTCAGGCCCGCTGGCGGGAGATCGGGGCCGTGTCGAGGCGCCATTCGGATGCCGTCTGGAAGCGGTTCCGTGCGGCGTGCGACCGCTTCTTCGAGCGCAAGAACGCCCATTTCGCCACGGTCGACGGCGAGCAGGAGGAGAACCTGAAGCGAAAGACGGCGCTGCTCGACGAGATGGCTGCCGCCGACGTCGAAAAGGGCGGTTACGAACTCATCCGCGAATTCCAGCGCCGGTGGGGCGAGATCGGCTTCGTGCCCATCAAGCGCAAGGATGCCCTTCAGAAACGTTACAAGGAGACGGTCGACAAGCTGTTCGAGGCTCTGCGCGGCTCGCAGCGCGACCGTTCGATGAACCGCTTCCGCGAGAAGGTGTCGTCGCTGCGGTCGGCCGGCGAGAAGCGCATGCGCTCGGAGCGCGAACGGCTCTACAACCGCGTGCGGCAGCTGGAGCAGGAGGCGGCGCTGCTGGAGAACAACATCGGCTTCTTCTCCAAGTCGAAGAATGCCGAGGCGCTGGTGGCCGACGTGCGCGCCAAGATCGACCGCGTGCGCGAGGAGATCGCCGCCACTGTCGAGAAGGTGCGGCTCATCGACCGCGAGGCCGACGAGCGGCCGGCCGGCGAAACGAAGAACGAATAACTCATTTCCACAGATAAGATGAAACTGACCAAACCCAAGTACATATTCGTGACGGGCGGCGTGGCCTCGTCGCTCGGCAAGGGGATCATTTCGGCATCGATCGCGCGTCTGTTGCAGGCCCGCGGCTACTCGGTGACCATCCAGAAGCTCGACCCCTACATCAACGTCGACCCCGGGACGCTCAATCCCTACGAGCACGGCGAATGCTACGTCACGGAAGACGGCGCCGAGACCGACCTCGACCTGGGCCACTACGAGCGTTTCACCGACCATCCCACGTCGAAAGCCAACAACGTCACGACGGGCAAGATCTACAAGAGCGTCATCGAGAAGGAGCGCAAGGGCGAATATCTGGGCAAGACCGTGCAGGTGATCCCCCACATCACCGACGAGATCAAGCGCCGCATCCAGCTGCTGGGGCAGACCAAGAAGTACGACATCATCATCACCGAGATCGGCGGAACGGTGGGCGACATCGAGTCGCTGCCTTTCATCGAGTCGGTGCGCCAGCTGCGCTACTCGCTGGGCTACAAGAACACGGCGCTGGTGCACCTGACCCTCATCCCCTATATGGCCGCTTCGGGCGAGCTGAAGACCAAACCCACGCAGCATTCGGTCAAGGCGCTGCTGGAGAACGGTTTGCAGCCCGACATCCTCGTGCTGCGCACCGAACATCCGCTGACGACCGATTTGAAGCGCAAGGTGGCGCTCTTCTGCAACGTCGACGCCAATGCCGTGATGGAGTCGATCGACGTGCCGACGATCTACGAGGTGCCCCTGCGCATGCACGCGCAGCATCTGGACGAGGTGGTGCTCGACAAGCTCAACCTGCCCTCGGAGCAGGAGCCCGACATGGCCGCCTGGAGCGCGTTCGTCGAGAAGGTGAAAAATCCCTCGAAGCGTGTCGAGATCGCGCTGGTGGGCAAATACACCGAGCTGCCCGACGCCTATAAGTCGATCTGCGAATCGTTCGTGCATGCGGGAGCCATGAACGACTGCAAGGTGAAGCTGCACTATGTCAACTCCGAGCGGATCGGCCGCGACAACGTGGAGGAGCAGCTGGGCCGGATGGCCGGCATTCTCGTCGCGCCCGGCTTCGGCAACCGCGGCATCGAGGGCAAGATCGAGGCCGTGCGTTTCGCCCGTGAGCGCAAAATCCCGTTCCTGGGCATCTGCCTGGGCATGCAGTGCGCCGTGATCGAGTTCGCGCGCAACGTGCTGGGGATCGCCGACGCCAATTCGAGCGAGATGGATTCGACGCCCCATCCGGTCATCGACCTCATGGAGGAGCAGAAAGGCGTCACGGCCAAGGGCGGCACGATGCGTCTGGGGGCCTATCCCTGCCAGCTGAAGAAGGGTTCGAAGGCGGCTGCGGCCTACGGGAAACTCAATGTCTCGGAGCGCCACCGCCACCGCTACGAATTCAACAGCGACTATCTGGAGCAGTTCGAGGCGGCCGGCATGAAAGCCGTGGGCGTGAATCCCGACACCAATCTGGTCGAGGTCGTCGAGGTGGAGAACCATCCCTGGTTCGTCGGTACGCAATACCATCCCGAATACAAGAGCACGGTGCAGAGCCCTTCGCCTCTGTTCGTCGCATTCGTGAAGGCGGCGCTCGCTTACGATGCCGCCCGCAAAGAGTAACACCCAAGAAAGAGAAAACGGTCAATGGATAAAAAAACGATTCTGGGCGTAGCCGTCATGGCGCTCTTCTTCATCGGCTTCGCCTTCATCAGTTCCAAACAGCAAAAAGAATATCAGGAGAAACTGGCCGCCTGGCAGGCCCAGCAGGATTCGATCGCGCTGGCGGCGAATCCTCAAGCGGAGGAGGTTTCCGTTGCCGCCGGTGTGCCGCAGGATGCTGCGCTCGCAGAGGAGGGCTCGGAGGCCGCGCTCGATGCCGCCGCTGCGGCCCGTGAGCGTCGGGTGGCGCTCCTGGGCGAGTGGCTGACTGCGGCCCGCGAAGCCGAAGCCGAGGAGATTGCGGTCGAAAACGACGTGATGCAGGTGCGCTTCTCGACCCGCGGCGGTCAGATCACGGGCGTGACGCTCAAGGAGTACACGCGTTATGCGCCGCGCGGCGAGCGCAACGAACCCGTCGAACTGTTCGATCCGTCGAGCGCCCGCTTCGCCCTGTCGTTCTTCGTTCGGAACGGCACGCGCAACGTTCCGGTCAACACGATGGACTACACCTTTACGGCCGAACCGCTGCGCCGGACGGACGACGGCGCCCAGGCGCTGACCCTGCGGCTTCAGCTGGGCGAAAGCGCATGGCTCGAATACGAATACCTTATATATGACGAGGGCGCCCCGCAGCGCGACTATCTGGTCGGGTTCGACGTGCGGCTCAGGGGCATGGCCTCCGAGATGGCCAACCAGACCTCGATCGGCGTCGAATGGGCGAACACCACCTACCAGAACGAGCGGGGTTTCAAGAACGAAAACATGTACACCACGCTGGCCTGGCGCTTCCCCGGCGAGAAGTCGATCGAGGAGCTGGGCATGAGCGACGGCGACAAGTCAAAGGATGTCTCGACGGCGGTCAACTGGGTGGCTTTCAAGCAGCAGTTCTTCTCGTCGGTGCTGATCGCACCGCAGAATTTCTCGGGCGCCGACATGCGCTTCTCGACGGCGAAACCCGGCTCGGGATTCATCAAGTCCTACTCCTCGCGCATGGCCGTACCCTATACGCCGCAGACCGAAGGGTATGATTTCGCCTTCTACTTTGGCCCCAACAAGTATTCGGTGCTGCGCAAGGTCGAGCTCGACGGCGAGCGGCTGGCGCTCGAACGGCTCATCCCGCTGGGGTGGGGCATCTTCGGGTGGATCAACCGCTGGTGCGTGATCCCGGTCTTCGACTTCCTGCGCAACTACATCGGCAGCTTCGGCATCATCATCCTGATTCTCGCGGTGCTGATCCGGATCGTCATTTCGCCCATGACCTACAAGAGCTACGTCTCGATGGCCAAGATGCGGCTCATCAAACCGCAGGTCGACGAGCTGAACAAGAAATATCCCCGGCAGGAGGATGCCATGAAGCGCCAGCAGGCGACGATGGAGCTCTACAAGAAGGCGGGCATCAACCCCATGGGCGGCTGCATCCCGATGCTCATCCAGATGCCGATCCTCATCGCCATGTTCCGCTTCTTCCCGGCGTCGATCGAGCTGCGCGGGCAGTCGTTCCTCTGGGCGCACGACCTCTCGTCCTACGACAGCATCTGGAACCTGCCCTTCTCGATTCCGTTCTACGGCGATCACGTGTCGCTTTTCGCGCTGCTGATGTGCCTCTCGACCTTCGCCTACTCCTATTACAACTACCAGCAGACGGCCTCGTCGCAGCCGCAGATGGCCGGCATGAAGTTCATGATGGTCTACATGATGCCGCTCATGCTCCTGTTCTGGTTCAACGACTATTCGAGCGGCCTGTGCTACTACTACCTGCTGTCGAACCTTTTGACCATCGGGCAGACGCTCGTGATCCGCCGGCTGGTCGACGACGAAAAGATCCATGCGGTCATGCAGGCCAACGCCGCCCGCAAGTCCAAGGGCCGGAAATCGAAGTTCCAGCAGCGCTACGAGGAGCTGCTGCGGCAGCAGGAGGCTGCGCAGCGTGCCCGGCGCAAGTGACCTCCTGCGCGGAAGCAGAATGAAGCGGCGGTCATCCCATCGGGATGACCGCCGCTTCATTCGCTGTGCGGGTGCGGCTATGCGCCGAATCCGGACGAAATGAAGGTCAGCACTTCGGGCAGCGCCGAACTCCAGTAACGCCAGGTGTGGCCTCCGTCGCGCATGCGGAATTCGAGCGGAATGGCGTTGCGGCGCATGAGGGTGTAAAACCGGATGTTGTCCTCCCACAGAAAGTCGTCGTCGCCGCAGTCGACCCGCCAGCGCACGGTGCGTAGCTGCGCGGCCTGCTCGGCGGTCATCGTCTCGAGGAAAGCGATGGGCGAGGTCTCCCGCACGGAGCGGATGAAGGGCTCGTTGTTGCGGAGACCCGAGGCCGAGTCGGCCAGCAGGGCGCTGAGCGGGCAGGCGGCTCCGAACCGGTCGGGATGACGCTGCGCATAGGCCGCCGAGCCGCCGCCGCCCATCGAGAGTCCGGCTATGGCGCGGTTGCGCTTGTCGCCCGCGATGCGGTAGCGGCTCTCGATCGCGGGAATCAGCTCCTCGAAGAAGAACCGTTCGTAGGGCCAGCCCGGAACGTCGAAATAGCCCAGATGGGCACCCAGGTGGTATTCGCCTTCGCCCGAGGCGTCGGGCATGACGACGACCATGGGCACGGCGCGCCCTTCGGCGATCGTCTCGTCGACGATCTGCTGCATGTTGCCCTTTTTGACCCAGGCGTCGTGCTCGTCGCTGGCTCCGTGCAGCAGGTAGAGCACGGGGTAGCTCTCCCCGCTGCGGTCGTATCCGTCGGGTAGGTAGACCGAGCAGGGGCGCTGGCAGCCGAGCAGCGCGCTGGGAATCGTGATCGTTTCGATGCGGCTCTGTGCCGCGGCCGGAGCGAGCGCGAGAAGCAGAAGTCCGGCTGAAAGAAGCGTTTTTTTCATGATAGGGTCGTTTTAAGTCGGTTCGGTACGGATCATTCGACATAGAGCACCAGCCCCTTGAGGTATTCGCCTTCGGGGTGGTAGATGTCGATGGGGTGGTCGGCCGGCTGGGTGAGCTGGTGCAGGATGCGGACCTTGCGCCGGGCGATGGCGGCGGCCGAGAAGACCGTCGTGCGGAAGAGCTCCTTCGAGACGGCTTGCGAGCAGGAGAACGTGAAGAGGATGCCGCCCGGGCGGATCTGCGCCAGCGCGCGGGCGTTGAGCCGCTTGTAGCCCTGCATGGCGTTGCCCAGCACCTTGTGGTGCTTGGCGAAGGCCGGAGGGTCGAGGATGATCAGATCGTAGCGGTCGCCGATGTCGCGCAGGTACTCCACGGCGTCGGCCGCCACCTCGGTGTGGGGCACGCCGTCGCCGAAGTTCAGGCGCATGTTCTCGGTGGCGAGCGCCACGGCCCGTTCCGACGAATCGACCGAGCAGACCTCGCGGGCGCCGCCCGAGAGGGCGTAGACCGAGAAGCCGCCCGTGTAGCAGAACGTGTTGAGCACCGTGCGCCCCCGGGCGTAGCGCCGGACCAGTTCGCGGTTTTCGCGCTGGTCGAGGAAGAATCCCGTCTTCTGCCCCTGCTCCCAGTTGACCAGGAATTGCAGGCCGTTTTCGGCGACGGTCTGCGAGGTGTGGCCGCTCGTGCCCCACAGGTAGCCGTCGACGGCGCCGAGGTCGGCCTTGAAGGGGAGCGTCTGCGACGATTTGTCGTAGATGGCCGTGAGCCGGCCGGCGAAGACCGTCCGGAGGGCTGACGCGATCTCCTTGCGGGCGCGGTACATCCCCACCGAATGGCACTGCACGACGGCCACGGAGCCGTAGATGTCGATCACCAGCCCCGGCAGCGCGTCGCCCTCGCCGTGCACGAGCCGGTAGCAGGTCGTCGAGGGGTTGTCCGTCAGCCCCAGCGTGCGCCGCACGTCGAGGGCCACGGCGATGCGGCGGTCCCACCACGGCTGGTCGATCGTTTCGCGTTCGAACGAGAGCACGCGCACGGCGATCGAACCGATCTGGTAGTGGCCCTGGGCGATGAAGTCGCCCGCGCGGGTGTAGACTTCGACCAGGGCGCCTTCGGCGATCTGGCTCTCCTCCTCGGCCTTGATGTAGTCGATGGCTCCCGAGAAGATCCACGGGTGGAAACGGCGCAGCGATTCCTCCTTGCCGCGGCGCAGGTAGATTTGAGGTGTCATGTCACAGTCGTTTTTTCGAGGTGCGGAGCAGCTCTTCGTAGATGCGGATGCAGACCCAGGCGTCGGTGGCGGCGTAGAGCTGCTGCTTGTCGGTGAGGGCCGCCGCCTCCCAGTTGCTCAGCCGCTGGGCTTTCGAGACGCGTTTGCCCAGCACGATGGCCGAGAGCTTGCGCAGGCTCTTCTCCCCGATGCCCCACTCCGGAGCGATGGATTGCAGGTCGACGAATCCTCCGTCGCGGAAGCGGCGCAGCTGGCGGAGCGAGCGCAGATCGCCCGCGACGTCGGCTCCGATCTTGGGCAGACGGGGATCGGCCAGCAGTTGCAGAATGGGCTTGGCCAGAGGGATCTTGTTGAGCCGGAACAGATAGCAGCGCTCCGCCGAGGCGAGTTGCAGCAGCGAAACCCGATAGGTCACTCCCTGCCGGAACGAGGGGCGCGTTTCGGTGTCGAATCCCACGAGCGGCTGCGCGGCCAGGTGGCGGCAGGCGTCGGCGATGTCGCGTTCGCGTTCGACCACGCGGATGTCGCCCCGGAACTCCACGGCGGGCAGCTGTGCGGTCTGTTCGTTGGTTATCTTGTCTGAAAAGCGGTTCTCCTTCATCGGGAATGATCTTCCCGCAAAATTAAGGAATAATTTTCAATTCGCCCTCTTTCGAAGCGGCTATTTTGCCTTCGTCGAGCAGTTGCCGCAGCGTGTCGGCCACGCGTTCGGGGGAGCACGACGATTCGGCGGCCAGCGTATGGGGGTCGGCCGGAGCGGTGCGGAGCCGGTGCAGCAGCTCTTCGCGCAGCGTTTCGCCGCCACCCTCGGCCGTCTGCCGGCGTTTTTGTTCGCGGCGGCGGGCCAGACAGATGTCGCAGACGCCGCACGGTGCGGGTGCCTCCTCCTCTGCGGCGCCGCCGAAGTGGGATTCGAGCACGGTGCTGCGGCACTGCGTCACGTTGTCCGCATAGGCGAGCATGTGCTCGAAGCGTTCGTGCATGAGCTCCTGCCGGCGCCGGTAGGTCTCGGGGGCGATGTAGAGGTCTTCGCGCGGGAGCCGCTGCTCGTTGAGGAAGAGGATGGGCGAGCGGTTCGACGGGATGTAGCGGATGACGCGCAGCCGCCACAGCCGTTGGAGCAGCTCGAGCACCCGCCGGGGCGTGTAGCCGCTCCAGGTCGCGATCTCCTGGGGGTCCACGGCCCGGAATTCGGTGAAGACGCCGTTGTAGAGGCGCAGGATCGTGCGGATGATGTGGTCCACGTCGTCGCGTTCGACGCGCAGCTTGTAGAGGTCGTCGCGGCTGATGCAGAACATGAGCCGTGCGGGGTTCTCCTGGGCGTCGGTGAGGGTGAGGTAGCCGTTTTGCTGGAGGAGCTTCAGGGCGCTCAGCACCGTGCCGGAGTAGAGATGCTGCCGGGCGCAGAAATCGTGGAGGTCGAAAAGGAACGACGCTTCGGCACCGTCGCCGATGCCCACCTGGAGGTAGGAGCAGACCGCCTCGTAGATATCCTTGATGCGCTCCAGCGGCGGGAACTCCTGTTCGAAGCGGCGGACGATGCGCTCCCCGTCGTCGGGCGAGACGAGCAGCAGGGCGTAGGCTCTCCGGCCGTCGCGGCCGGCCCGCCCCGCCTCCTGGTAGTAGCTCTCGAGCGAGTCGCACATCGAATAGTGGACGACGAAACGCACGTCGGGCTTGTCGATGCCCATGCCGAAGGCGTTGGTGGCCACCATCACGCGCGTCTTTCCGGCGAGCCATTCGTCCTGGCGCAGCGAACGTTCGGCATGGCCCATGCCGCCGTGGTAGGCGGCTGCGGCGACGCCCTCGTCGCAGAGCAGCCGGGCGATCTGTTCGGTGCCTTCGCGCGTGCGCATGTAGACGATGCCCGACCCGGGGACGTTGCGGATGATCCGCAGGAGCTGGCCGTTCTTGTCGTCGGTGCGGCGGACGCTGTAGGAGAGGTTGGGGCGTGCGAAGCTGCTGCGCAGGATGTGCGGCTCGGCGAAGCGCAGGCGGTGCATGATGTCGTCGGCGACGAGCCGGGTGGCCGATGCCGTGAGGGCCAGTACGGGCACTCCGGGCAGTTTTTCCCGGAGTTCGGCGATGCGCAGGTACGAGGGCCGGAAGTCGTAGCCCCATTGCGAGATGCAGTGGGCTTCGTCGACGGCCAGCAGCTGCACGTTCATGCGCACGACCCTCAGGCGGAAGGCTTCGGCGGCCAGACGCTCCGGTGCGACGTAGAGGAACTTGACATCGCCGTAGACGCAGTTGTCCAGAGCGATGTCGATCTGCCGCGGCGAGAGGCCCGAATGGATCGCCGCGGCCCGGATGCCGCGGCTGCGCAGGCGGTCCACCTGGTCCTTCATGAGGGCGATGAGCGGCGTGACGACGATCGTCAACCCCTCGCGGGCCATCGTCGGCACCTGGTAGGTCAGCGATTTGCCGCCGCCCGTGGGCATGAGTGCGAGCGTATCGCGCCCGGCCATCGCCGAGCGGATGATCTCCAGCTGCACGGGGCGGAATTCGTCGAATCCCCACCAGCGCCGGAGCGGTTCGGAAATCTTTTCGTCGCCGGGTTGCATGGAACAAAGATA
>USCH01000027.1 GCA_900553175.1 uncultured Alistipes sp.
CACAAGATCGGCATGCCCGAAGCCCGCATCACGCTGGCCGAAACCACGATCTACCTGGCCACCTCGCCCAAGAGCAATTCGGCCTACATGGCCATCAACAAAGCCCTCGCCCAGGTCGAACACGATACGGCCAACCGTCCGGTGCCCCTGCATCTGCGCAATGCGCCCACCCGCCTGATGGGCGAGGCCGGATACGGCAAGGGGTACAAGTATGCGCACGACTACGAGGGCCATTTCGCCGACCTGGAGTTCCTGCCCGAGGGACTGTCGGGTACGAAGTTCTACGAGCCCGACGTGCAGAATGCCGCCGAGGCCAAAATCGCCGAACGCATGGCCCGGCTCTGGAAAGACAAATACCGATGAAACGCATCGGCATCATCTCCGACACCCACGGCACCTTCGACGATCGTCTGCGCGAGTTCCTGCGCGATGTCGACGAAATCTGGCATGCGGGCGACATCGGGTCGCTCGAACTGGCCGACCGGATCGCCGCGTTCAAGCCCCTCCGGGCTGTGTACGGCAACATCGACGGCGGCATGACGCGCCGCGTCTACTCCGATTTCCTGTCGTTCCGCTGCGAGGAGGTCGACGTGCTCATGACCCACATCGGCGGCTATCCGCGCCGTTACGACCCGCGCGCCGTGGCCCGCATTCAGTCCGTGCGTCCGAAGCTCTTCATCGCGGGGCACTCGCACCTGCTTCGGGTGATGTACGACCGGGTCTACGACCTGCTGTTCGTCAATCCGGGCGCTGCGGGCGAGTACGGATTCCATCGGGTCCGCACGGCCGTCCGGCTCGTGGTCGACGGCGACGCCCTGCGCGACATGGAGGTGGGCGAATGGCCGCGGCGGTGAGGAGCGTCCGGGCCCGGGACGCTGAGTCGGGCGGCCGGGTCTCCGGTGTGAACTATTCCGGTTAACATACTAAACAATTTCGTCCGATCGTTATCCTTGCGAAACCAAAAAAGACGATCAGACATGCAAACCAAGATTTCGAAGACGCTCGAGGCCGTTCTGGCCCGCGCAGCTTTCAACACGGCCAAGGCGGGTGCCGATCATTCGCTCGAAGATCATCTTGCGCTGGAACTCATGCGCGAAGAGGGATCGTTGGCCTACCAGCTGCTCTCCGCACGGCTCAAAGATTGGGAAGTCTATCAGATCGGTCTGCGCATCGAGCGGGAGATCGCCGACGCCAAACCGGCCCCGGTGCAGCGTCCCGAGACCTTTTTCGCGGCCTTCGGCGACCGGCTGCGCGAAGAGGCGGGCGGTGTGAAGAGCATTTCGACGGCGCATGCCCTGCTGGCTATCGTGGCGGACCGTTCGACGATCACCTCCCGGGTGCTCGAAATGTACGGCATCACGGCCGACGTTTTGCGGCAGGAGCTGGACAAATTCGCCGTCGGCGACGATTTCCGGACCGAAATACAGGTCCGTCTGCTCGATTTCGGTTCGGAAAAAAGTGCCGGCGAGCCGCAGGCGCATCCGCTCGACAAGTTCGGCGTCGACCTCACGCGCATGGCCCGCGAGGGCAGGATCGACTCGGTGGTGGGGCGCGAGCGCGAGATCGAGCGCGTGGTGCAGATCCTTTCGCGGCGCAAGAAGAACAATCCGATGCTCATCGGCGAGGCGGGCGTGGGCAAAAGCGCCATCGTCGAGGGGCTGGCCCTGCGCATCGCGGCGGGCAAGGTGCCCTACACGATCGCCGGCAAGACGCTCTTTTCGCTCGACGTGTCGTCGCTGGTGGCCGGCACGAAGTTCCGCGGCGAATTCGAGGAGCGCATGCAGCAGCTTCTGGATGAGCTGCGCAAGGCCCAGGATACGATCATCTTCATCGACGAGATACACACCATCGTGGGCGCCGGGTCGACCCAGGGCAGTCTCGACACGGCCAACATCCTCAAACCCGTGCTCGCGCGCGGCGAGTTGCAGACCATCGGCGCCACGACGCTCGACGAGTACCGCGAGAACATCGAGAGCGATCCGGCGCTCGAACGGCGTTTCCAGAGAGTCGTCGTGGAGCCCACGACGCCCGAGGAGACGCTCCAGATTCTGCGCAACATAGCGCCCGCCTACGAGCGGCATCACCGGGTCCGATACACCGACGAGGCGCTGCGGGCCTGCGTGACGCTCACCGGACGCTACGTCACCGACCGCTACTTCCCCGACAAGGCCATCGACGTGATGGACGAGGCCGGCTCGCGGGCCCATCTGTCCGCGGCGTGCGAACCGGGCGAGCTGCGCGAAATGGAGAACTCGGCCGGCGAGGCGAGCCGCGAACGCCGCGAAGCGGTCGAGGCTATGGTCTACGAAAAGGCCGCTTCGGCGCGCCTGCGCGAAATCGCCCTGCGGGCCCGGATCGACGAGCGTCGGGCGGCCTGGCAGCGCTCGCTCGACGAACATCCCGTTCAGATCACCGAGGAGCACATCCAGCAGGTCATCACCTCGATGACGGGCATCCCCTCCGAGCGGGTTTCGGGCAGCGAGGCGGGGCGGCTGCAAACCCTGCGCGACCATCTCTCCCGGCGGGTCGTGGGGCAGGAGGAGGCCGTCGAGTGCATCTCGCGCACCATCCGCCGCTCGCGTGCCGGACTGAAGGACGAGAACCGCCCCATCGGCGTCTTCCTTTTCGTGGGGCCGACGGGCGTGGGCAAGACGCTCCTGGCCAAGGAGGTGTCGCGCTGGCTTTTCGACGACCGCCGCGGGCTGATCCGCATCGACATGAGCGAGTACGGCGAGAAGCACAACGTGGCGCGGCTGATCGGATCGCCTCCGGGATATGTCGGCTACGGCGAGGGCGGCCAGCTCACCGAGGCGGTGCGGCGCCGGCCCTACTCGGTGGTGCTGTTCGACGAGATCGAAAAGGCGCACCCCGACGTCTTCAACACGCTGCTGCAACTCTTCGACGAAGGGTGTCTGACCGACGGTTCGGGCCGCCGGGTCGACTTCCGCAACACGATCGTCATTATGACCTCGAACGTCGGTTCGCGGGCTGCGGCGCAGCGATCGGCCCATGTCGGCTACAGCACGGCTTCGAAGTGCGTGGCGGCCGAACGGACGCCCGCATGCGAGTACCGCAAGGCGCTCGAAGAGACCTTCGCGCCGGAGTTTCTCAACCGCATCGACGAGGTGGTGATGTTCCGCACGCTGACCCTGGCCGACGTCGAACGCATCGTCGATCTGGAGCTCGAGGGCCTTTTCGACCGCACGCGCCGGCTGGGCTACAACGTGAAGATCACCGACGGAGCCAAACGGCGTCTGGCCCGGCTGGGATACCAGCAGCGTTTCGGAGCCCGTTCGCTCAAGCGCACGCTCGCCGACCGCGTCGAAGAGCCGCTCTCGACCCTGATCATCGACGGCAAACTGCACGAGGGCGACACGGTGGTGGTTGAGTCCGACCGTTCGCAGGGGGTCCGCCTGCGCGTGGCGTAAAGGCCGCATCCGTCCGGAAGGGGTTGTTCCGCATGCTGCGGAACAACCCCTCGCTGCGGAATGCGGGGCTTTCGGGTCCGGATTTTTTGTTTTTCCGAAAATAGTGCTTATCTTTGCGGTCCCTGCCTCGGGGCGGGGAATGTGGAAAGATTTGACTGATTGCAAACCACAATAAAAAATCGCTAAAACAGCTCTTTTTTATTCCCAACAGCCAATTTTTCCCATTTTATACCTGAACCTGGACTGCTTCGCATCGCGTGCGGCGGCAGCCCGTAAAAAACGTATAACATGGGTTTTTTGTTTACATCGGAGTCGGTGTCCGAAGGGCACCCCGATAAGGTGTCGGACCAGATTTCCGACGCCATTTTGGACGAATTTCTGCGTCACGATCCCGAATCGAAGGTCGCCTGCGAGACGCTCTGCACCACCGGACTGGTGGTCGTGGCGGGCGAAGTGCGCTCCGAAGCGTATGTCGACGTGCAGGGCGTGGCCCGCAGGGTGATCGAACGCATCGGCTACACCAAGAGCGAATATCGCTTCGACTGCAACTCGTGCGGCGTTCTCTCGGCCATCCACGAGCAGTCGCCCGACATCAACCAGGGCGTCGTGCGGGCCGATGCCGACGAACAGGGGGCCGGCGATCAGGGCATCATGTTCGGCTACGCCTGCAACGAGACGCGCGAGATGATGCCTGCGACGCTGATCCTTTCGCACGTGATCCTCAAGGAGCTGGCCGTCATCCGCCGCGAGGGCGAGATGATGACCTACCTCAGGCCCGACTCGAAGTCGCAGGTGACCGTCGAGTACGACGAGCGGACGGGACGGCCCCTGCGCGTGCATACGATCGTCGTCTCGACGCAGCACGACGAGTTCATCCTCCCCGGCGGCGGGCTCACGGAGCAGGAGGCCGAGCGGCGGATGCAGGAGCGCATCCGCGAGGACGTGCGCACGATCCTCATCCCGCGCGTCAAGGCGCGTCTGGAGCGTGCGGGCGACCGTCTGGCCGCATTGATCGGCGACGACTACATCCTGCATGTCAACCCCACGGGCAAGTTCGTCATCGGCGGCCCCCACGGCGACACGGGTCTGACGGGCCGCAAGATCATCGTCGACACCTACGGCGGCCGCGGCGCCCACGGCGGCGGCGCTTTCTCGGGCAAGGATTCGTCGAAAGTCGACCGTTCGGCCGCCTATGCCGCGCGGCACATCGCCAAGAATCTGGTGGCCGCGGGCGTGGCCGACGAGGTGCTGGTGGAGCTGAGTTACGCCATCGGCATCGCCGAGCCGCTGTCGATCTACGTCGACACCTACCGCTCGCCCCGCCCCGAGGCGCTGAAGGGGATGACTGACGGCGAGATCGCCCGCCGCGTCGGCAAGCTGTTCGATCTGCGGCCGGCAGCCATCGTCCGGCAGTTCGGGCTGAAGAACCCCATCTTCGAGGCGACGGCCTCCTACGGCCACTTCGGCAACCGCCCCTATAAGAAAAAGGTGGAGGTGTGGGAGAACGGCCGCCGCACGGAGCGCGAGATCGAGTTCTTCGGCTGGGAGAAGCTCGACGCCGTCGATGCCATCCGCCGCGAATTCGGACTTTGACGGCCGCATCGGAGCCGCAACGGGATGCCCGCCGCAAAGGGCATCCCGTTTTTTTGCCGCACCGCATACTAATGCCGCCGTCCGCGGCGTTTGTAGAGCGAATCAACGGAAAAGCCTATGGATGAAACCGCCTCCGAACGAAAACCAACAACAACCGATTCTATGAAAAAGGCATTTTTATTTTTAGGAGTCATCGCCGTGTCGGCCGCCGCGGGAGGTGCGACGGCCTGGGCGGTCGCCGACCGGGAGGCCGGCGTAAGGTATGTCGAACGCGAGGTGGAGCGCACTCCGGCGCTCGGCACGCAGTTCACCGCTTACGAGGAGGGCCGCTATCCCGACCTGACCTATGCGGCCGAGAATGCCGTGCAGGCCGTGGTGAACATCGAGGCGGTGCAGCAGGTCGAAGTGCCGCAGCGCGGTGCTTTCGGCTACGATCCGTTCCTCGAATTCTTCGGCATCCCGCAGGATTACGGCCGCCGGGGCGGTGACGAACCCCGCTACCAGGAGCGCCGTGCGGGCGGCTCGGGCGTCATCATCTCCGACGACGGCTATGTGGTGACCAACAACCATGTGGTCGACGGCGCCTCGAAGCTGCGCGTGAAGCTCTACGACGGGCGCGCTTTCGATGCCCGGCTCATCGGCAAGGATTCGGCCACCGACGTGGCGCTGCTCAAGATCGACGCCGAGGGGCTGCCGACGCTCGCCTTCGGTTCGTCCGATGCGCTGCGGCTGGGCGAATGGGTGCTGGCCATCGGTTCGCCGTTCGACCTGCAGTCGACCATCACGGCCGGAATCGTCAGCGCCAAGGCCCGCAACCTGAATGCCATCCCCAACGATTTCTCGATCGAGTCGTTCATCCAGACCGACGCGGCCGTCAACCCCGGCAATTCGGGCGGTGCGCTGGTCAACAGCCACGGCGAGCTGGTGGGCATCAACACGCTCATCAAGTCGCAGACGGGCAGCTACATCGGCTATTCGTTCGCCGTGCCCGAGTCGATCGTCCGCAAGGTGGTCGTCGATCTCAAGGAGTTCGGGTTCGTGCAGCGCGCGCTGCTGGGCGTCACGTTCCTGCCCATCGATCAGGATTTCATCGACCAGAAAGGCAAGGAGCTCGGCATCGACCGGATCGGCGGCGTCTATGTGGCGAGCGTCATCGAGGGGGGTGCCGCCTCGGAGGCGGGCATCCGCAAGGGCGACGTGATTCTGGACATCGACGGCGTCGAACTCGGTTCGTCGGCCACGCTTCAGGAGCAGATCGCCCGCCACCGTCCCAACGACCGGGTGCGATTGTCGGTAAAAAGAGACGGTAAAGTGAAACAATTCGAGGTGGTTCTGCGTAATAAGGCAGATAAACCCGAACTGTTGGCACCCGAATCGGTCGATGTGATCGAGACGCTGGGCGGCAAGTTCCAGGATGCAGGCGAAAAACTTTGCCGTCAGCTCGAAATCAGGGGCGGCGTGCAGGTCACGGGCATCAAGGCCGACGGCATTCTGGCCCGGGCGAACGTGAAGCAGGGATATGTCATCACGCATATCAACGACCGCGAGGTCCGTTCGCTCGACGAGATGCGCCGTCTGACCGAGCAGGTGCGCACCATCGACGGCATCTATCCCAACGGACGGAGCGCCAGCTACGTGCTGGTCTATTGACCGCGGCGCTGTGGGCCCGGATTCCCGGGCCCGGCCGCACATGCGGCGGGCGAGGCGTGAGAAAGCAGGCTCCCGATCGGCCGGGTGCAGCGCCGGGCCCGCATGAGCGATGCCGGGGCGGAAAGGGTGCAGGAAACTGAAGAAATACTTTAGAGATAAAACATGCGTCAGTTAAAAATCACGAAGTCCATCACCAACCGCGAAAGCGCCTCGCTGGACAAATACCTCCAGGAGATCGGCAAGGAGGAGCTCATCACGGTGGAGGAGGAGGTGGAACTGGCCCAGCGAATCAAGAAAGGAGACCAGGAAGCCCTCGAGAAACTCACCAAAGCCAATCTGCGCTTCGTGGTTTCCGTGGCCAAACAATACCAGAACCAGGGCCTTAGCCTGCCCGACCTGATCAACGAGGGCAACCTCGGACTTATCAAGGCCGCCGAGAAGTTCGACGAAACGCGCGGTTTCAAGTTCATCTCCTATGCCGTGTGGTGGATCCGCCAGTCGATCCTCCAGGCGCTGGCCGAGCAGTCGCGCATCGTGCGTTTGCCGCTGAACCAGGTGGGTTCGCTCAACAAGATCAACAAGGCTTTCGCCCGCTTCGAACAGGAGCACGAGCGCACGCCCTCGCCCGAGGAGCTGGCCAACGAGCTGGAGCTTCCCAAGGAGAAGGTGACCGATACGCTGCGCGTGGCGGGCCGGCATGTCTCGGTCGACGCTCCGTTCGCCGACGGCGAGGACAATTCGCTGCTGGACGTGCTGGTCAACCCCGATTCGCCCAATGCCGACCGGGGGCTGATCAACGAATCGCTCTCCACGGAGGTGGACCGAGCGCTGGAGACCCTCACGGAGCGCGAACGCGACATCATCAAATATTTCTTCGGCATCGGCTGCTCGGAGATGACGCTCGAGGAGATCGGCGAGAAATTCGACCTGACGCGCGAACGCGTCCGTCAGATCAAGGAGAAGGCGATCCGCCGCCTGCGCCACTCGTCGCGCTCGAAGCTGCTGAAATCCTATCTGGGCTGACCTGCGGCCCGACCAACTTTCTGCGAGGTGCGGTTTTCGAACCGGCACCTCGTTTTTTTGTTGCCGCAATCGCCCGTTTTTCGTATCTTGATGCCGCAAAGCGGTGAGAGTCGGCGAAATCCCGTCTTCGCCGCCTGAACGCGAGCATCTGCAACGCCATAAACGAATGATATGAAAAAGCTACTGATCCTGATCCTTGTTTTTGCGGGCGCCTCGGCGCAGGGAGCCCGGCCGGCCTACCGGCTGACTTCGCCGGACGGCTGTCTGTCGGTGACCGTGACGGCGGGCGACTCCCTGACCTATGACCTGAGCCGTGACGGCCGTATGCTCCTCGAAGCTTCGCCGCTTGCCCTGACCCTCGCCGACGGCCGCGTGTGGGGTCCTTCCGCCCGCGTATCGAAAGCCGTGCGCACGAGTGCCGACGCCGTGCTCCCCTCGCCTTTCTACCGCTCCTCGACGGTCCGCGACCGTTACAACGGCCTTGTGCTGAAGATGCGGGGCGACTGGTCGGTGGAGTTCCGTGTTTACGACGACGGTGTCGCCTACCGCTTCGCCACGACCGCAAAGGCTCCGTTCGAGATCGCTTCGGAGCAGGCCTGCTACCGCTTTCCCGCCGATTTCGAGGCTACGGTGCCCTATGTCCGGGCCCGGTCGGGCGATCTTGCGGCGCAGTTCCACAACTCGTTCGAAAACGAATACGGCACCTTCCCGCTTTCGGCGTGGGATGCCGGACGGCTGGCCTTCCTGCCGTTGGTCGTCGATGCCGGGGAGGGTGTGAAGCTCTGCCTGACGGAGAGCGACCTGCGCGACTACCCGGGCATGTACCTCTACAACGGCGACGGCGGCACCTCTCTGGAGGGCCGGTTCGCTCCGTATCCGCTGCGGTGCGAGCCCGGCGGATATTTCAATATCGAAATGATCGTCCGCGAACGTGCCGATTACATCGCCCGCATCGACGGCCCGCGCACGTTTCCGTGGCGCATCGCCGTGGTGGGCTCGGATGCCGGCCTCGCCGCGAGCGATCTGAGCTGGCTGCTCGCCGAGCCCTCGAAGCTCGACGACACGTCGTGGATCCGGCCCGGCAAGGTGGCCTGGGACTGGTGGAACGCCTGGAACCTCTCGGGCGTGGACTTCCGCGCGGGCATCAACACCGAGACCTATGAGTATTACATCGACTTCGCCGCCTCGCAGGGGATCGAGTACGTGATTATGGACGACGGCTGGGCTGCGGGCAGCGGCTCGGACCTGTTGCAGGTGAATCCCGACATCGACCTTCGCCGCATCGTGGAGTATGGCCGCAGCAAGGGCGTCGGCATCATCCTCTGGGCCGGGTACTGGGCTTTCGACCGCGACATGGAGCGGGTTTGCAAACACTATGCGGAGATGGGTGTCAAGGGGTTCAAGGTCGACTTCATGGACCGCGACGACCAGCTGATGACCGCCTTCAACCACCGGGCCGCCGAAACGGCCGCCCGCTACGGTCTGGTGCTCGACCTGCACGGCACCCACAAGCCGGCGGGTCTGAACCGTACGTGGCCCAACGTGCTCAACTTCGAGGGCGTGTTCGGTCTGGAGCAGATGAAGTGGATCGGTCCGGAGCACGACCAGATGAAGTACGACGCGACGATCCCCTTCATCCGCCAGGTCGCCGGACCGATGGACTACACGCAGGGAGCCATGCGCAACGCCTCGCGCAGCAACTACCGCCCCGTCAATTCGGAGCCGATGAGCCAGGGCACGCGTTGCCACCAGCTGGCGCTGTACGTCGTGCTCGATTCGCCCTTGAACATGCTGTGCGACTCGCCGACGAACTACCTGCGCGAGGCGGAATGTACGGAGTTCATCGCCGCGATCCCGACCGTGTGGGACGAGACGCGCATTCTCGACGGACGCATGGGCGAATACATCGTCACGGCGCGCCGCAGCGGAGATACGTGGTATGTCGGCGGCATCACGGACTGGACGCCGCGCGACGTGGAGGTCGACCTCGCCGAACTGGGCCTCGGCGGCACGGCCGAGGCGACGCTTTTCCGCGACGGCGCGAACGCCGACCGCAAGGCGTCGGACTACCGGCGCGAAACGCTCCGCATCGACGCCTCCGAACCTCTGAAAGTGCACCTCGCGCCCGGAGGCGGGTTCGCGCTGCGTCTGGCTCCGGTGCAGAGCAGGTAAGTGAGGTTCGTACGTCCGAATGCGAACGGCCCCGCGGAGATGATTCCGCGGGGCCGTTTCGTCGTCTCTCCGATCCGGGGATCACCATTCGATCGGCGTGCGGCCGATGGAGCGGAGGTATTCGTTGGCGCGCGAGAAGTGGCGGCAGCCGAAGAAGCCGCGGTAGACCGACAGCGGCGAGGGGTGCACGGCCTTGAGGATGCAGTTGCGCTGCGGGTCGGCGATGGCTCCCTTGCGCTGGGCGTAGCTGCCCCACAGCATGTAGACGATGCCCTCCTTGCGCCGGGCGATGGCCCGCACCACGGCGTCGGTGAAGGTCTCCCAGCCGTGCCCCGCGTGCGAGGCGGCTTCATGGGCGCGGACCGTCAGCACGGCGTTGAGCAGCAGAACCCCCTGCTCGGCCCAGCGGTCGAGGTTGCCCGTGGGCGGAATGGGAGCTCCCGTGTCGTCGGCGACCTCCTTGAAGATGTTTTGCAGCGAGGGTGGTTTTAATGAGCCGGCGACCACCGAGAAGCAGAGGCCGTTGGCCTGTCCGGGACCGTGGTAGGGGTCCTGGCCGATGATGACCACCTTGAGCCGGTCGAAAGGACACTTGTCGAAGGCGCGGAAGATGTTGCTGCCGCGCGGATAGATGCGCCGCGAGGCGTACTCCTCGCGAACGAAACGCGTCAGCTGCTCGAAGTAGGGTTTTTCGAACTCTTCGGCGAGCAGCTCTTTCCAGTCGGCGGCAATTTTGACGTCCATGGCCTTTTCGGGATTTGATTTCGGGGTAAATATAGCGAAAAGTTCGCAGAAACGGATTATCTTTGTTCCTGTAAATTCCCTTTGAATCCATGCGAAAGATCATTCTTATCCTTGCAGCCGCTCTGGCGGGCGCCTGCACGGCTCCTCGCGGCGACGGCGAGGTGCGCAACGTCATCTTCATGATCGGCGACGGCATGGGGCTGGCCCATGTCTCGATGCTCCAGATCGGCAACGATTTCGCGCCGACCTCGTTCGACCGCGCCGAGGGCGTGGCGCTCATCACCACGCGTTCGGCCAACAACCGCGTCACCGACTCTTCGGCGGCGGGCACGGCTCTCAGCTCGGGCTACAAGACCGCCAACTCGATGCTCGGAGTCGATACGCTCGGCGGGGCGCACCCCTCGATGATGGCGCTGGCGACTCGGGCCGGACACCCCGCGGGACTGGTGGTGACCTGCTACCTCCAGCATGCCACGCCGGGAGCCTTCTATGCCCATGCCGCCAGCCGGAGCGACACCGAAGGCATCACGCGCGATCTGCTCGACAGCCGGGTCGACGTGCTTATGGGCGGCGGTAGCGAATGGCTCGATGCCGCATGCGACGAGGGCGGCACCTATTTCGATGCGTTCCGCAGCCGCGGCTATCGCGTCGCTTCGTCGATCGACGAGGCGGATACGCTTTGTGCGGACAAGCTGCTGGCAGTCGTCGCTCCGGCCAATCTGCCCCGCGTCGCCGAACGGGGCGACTACCTGCCCCGGGCGACCGCCAAAGCGCTGGCTCTGCTCGACGAACGTGCGGCCGCATGCGGCAAGGGTTTTCTGCTCATGGTCGAGGGCTCGCAGATCGACTATGCGGCCCATTCCAACGATGCGGCGTGGCTGCTCGAGGAGATGCGCGACTTCGACCGGGCCATGGCCGAGGCGATGGATTTCGCCGACCGCACGCCCGGAACGCTCGTCGTGGTGACGGCCGATCACGAGACGGGCGGTCTGGCGCTGTGTTCGGGCAACGAGGATTTCACCCTGCCCGAGAGCGGCGTGGAGTGTCGTTTCGGCACCGGCGGCCATTCGGGAACGATGGTTCCGGTCTATCTCTACGGCGCGGGTGCCGACCGCATCCGCGGAGTGATGGACAACACCGAACTTTCGCGGCGCATCAGGGAGCTGATGGGGCTGGGAGACGAATGACGGTCGTTGCGGGGCATCCGCTCCCGGAAAACGGAACCGCCTCTGCCGGAAAGCGAATCCGGCAGGGGCGGTTCCGTTTCTGAACGAAGGTGCGTTCGGGATCGTCCGCAGTGTCGGTCAGCGGTTGCGTTCGGCCTCGTTGTCTTTTTCGAGCTTCTCGTCCTCCTCCCAGTCGAACCAGGGGAATTCGCGCCGGCCCGCCAGCGAAAAGCGGGTGTAGGTGATCGGGAGGCCCATGCCCAGGAAGCGCTCCTCGTAGGCAGTCTTGACCGACAGCACGTCGTCGGCCGCTCCCGAGCCGTAGATGTCGGGGTCGGAGGCTTCGCAGCGCAAACCGTAACGGCGGATCGCCTCGGCGGTGTAGCCGTAGAGGTGTTTCGAGTCGGTCTTCAGATGGATCGGGCCGTCGGGCCGCAGCATCCGGGCGTAGAGTGCCAGATAGCCGGGGGCCGTCAGCCGTTTTTTGGCGCGGCGGCTCTTGAGCTGGGGATCGGGGAAGGTGATCCAGATTTCCGAGACCTCTCCTTCGGCGAAAAGCGCTCCGAGGAATTCGATGCGCGTGCGCAGAAAACCCACGTTGGACATCTTCCGCTCGGTGGCGGTTTTGGCGCCGCGCCACATGCGGGCGCCCTTGATGTCGATGCCGATGAAGTTGCGCGAGGGGTCGCGCTCGGCCAGAGCTACGGTGTATTCGCCCTTGCCGCAGCCCAGCTCCACGACGATCGGGCGGTCGTTGCGGAAGAAGTCGCGGCCCCAATGCCCTTTGAGCGGATGGTCGGTCCGGAAGATCGTGTCGAACTCGGGCTGTACGAAACAGTCGAACGTGAGGTTTTCGCGGAATCTGCGGAGTTTGTCCTTGCCCATGTTATCGGTCTCTGTTTTCGAAGTGGATGCCTGCGGCTTCGACCCCTTCGACGGGGCGGCAGGGCGTGATGACGAAGCGGTAGGTGCCTGCGGCGCCGAGGCGGACGCGGGTGCGGCAGCAGGATGTCGCTTCGCGGCGTACGGGCGAAGCGGTATGCGCGGCGGAACGATGCCCGCGGCGTTCGGCGGACGCCGAATGTTCGGTGCCCGTGGCGGTGTCGTCCGAGGCGGCGTCCGGAGTGAACACGAACGTTTCGGCGAACCGGAGCGAGTCGGGCGTGAAAGTCTCCAGACGCAGCGTCAGCGTGTCGTCGCGGAAGCGGTCGTTGCAGCGCAGGAAGACCGTCATGTCGCGCAGGACGAGCGTGTCGGTGTTGGTGACGGCAACCATGACCGGCGACCGCCACTCCCGGCCGCCGATGTCGGCGGCCGCCGTGAGGCCGGTGGCCGTACACCCGGATGCGAGTGCCGCTGCGCTCAAGATCGCTCCGCGCAGGATGTCGCCGGCATGCCGTTTCACGGATTATCCGTTTTCGCGTCCGCTTTCGCCGCTGCGGCGGTTATCGGCGTTGCCTGCGCTCTCCTTTTTGCCGGCATTGTCTGCGCCGCCTGCGCTGTTTCTTCTGCCGGTTTTGTCGCCGGTGTTGCCGCCGCGCGGGCGGTTCTCGTCCGCATTCGCTCCGCCGGCGGGACGCTCGCCGCCCGCCCGGCGGTTCCGGCTGCGGCCCTGACGGCTGCGGCTGCGGTCGCTGTCGCGCCGTTCGCTGCGCGGTTTGTCCGCTGCGGCCTGCTCCTGACGCGGTGCTTCGCTGTGCGTCTGGCCGGCGGTCTCCCTGTTGCGCGTCTCTCCGTCGCGGGACCTGCCCTTGCGGTTCCGGTTGCCGCTCCCGTCGGGGCGCGGCCGGTCGTCGCTCTGGCCGGAGGGGCGGTTTCCGCCCGGCTCCTGGCGGCTGTCGCCCTCGGCCGGCTGCCGGGTCTCGCGGGCCCGGTCGCCCCGGTTGTTGCGTCCGCTCCGTCTGCGCCGTTTGGTTTTGTCGAAACGCGTGATGCTGTCCTCTTCGGAACCGGAGCGGTAGGCCGGCTCCTCCGCGGCGGTTACGGGTTCGTCGTCGGAGCGCAGCCGTTCGACCGGCTGTCCGGCCCGGTTCTGCACCATGATCTCCTTGACCCGCTCCACCGAAATGGTGGTGACGTTGGCCATCGTCTCTTTCGACGAAGAGAAGGTCATCGTCCCGGCCAGGATGTCGCTCTTGACGAGGAACCATTGTCCCTCGGCGGTCTCGAGCGGCTCGCGCAGCCGCGGGAACTCCTTGCGGGCCTCGACGTAGGTGTCGTACTCGTACATCATGCAGCACTTGAGCTTCGAGCACTGTCCGGCCAGCTTCTGCGGGTTGAGCGACAGGTCCTGCACCCGCGCGGCACCGGTGGTGACGCTCGAAAAGCTCGAAATCCACGAAGCGCAGCACAGCTCGCGGCCGCAGGCACCCAGTCCGCCGATGCGCCCCGCCTCCTGGCGGGCGCCGATCTGCTTCATCTCGATGCGGATGTGGAACCGTTCGGCGAACACCTTGATCAGCTCGCGGAAGTCGACGCGCTCGTCGGCGATGTAGTAGAAGATGGCCTTGATCTTGTCGCCCTGGTACTCCACGTCGCCGATCTTCATGTTCAGCCCCATGTCGGCGGCGATCTGCCGGGCGGCGATCATCGTCTCGTGCTCCAGCGCGATGGCCTCCTGCCAGCGTTCGATGTCGTAGGGCTTGGCCTTGCGGTAAATCTTCTTGAACTCGCCGTTGAAGGGGTTGAAGCCCGTGCGGCGCATCTGACGGGCCACCAGGTCGCCCGTCAGCGAGATGATGCCGATGTCGTGGCCGGGCGAGGCCTCGACGGCCACGATGTCGCCCTTTTTCAGGTCGAGACCGTTGACGTTCTGGTAGAAAGCGCGGCGCGTGTTCTTGAAGCGCACTTCGAAGATGTCGGTGGGGATATTCTCGGGATAATCGGCCAGCCAGTCGGTTTCGTGCAGTTTGAAGCATCCGTCGCACGGACGTGCTTCGATTTCGGTCCCGCACTCGCCGAAAGAGCAGCCGCGGCCGATTTCGGGTTTGAAGGTGCAGGTATGCGGTTTGTCGGATTCCATGACGGTATATTTTGCGTAAAAGTACGGAAAAAAAGTGAAATTTGAAAGTCCGGCCGCCGAAACCGGCTCCGTTTCGGCCGCGGCGCTCCTATCCGATTCTGCGGACGCTTCTGCGGATGCGGACGATCATGAGCGCCGCGGCGGCCGACAGGCCGAACAAATAGCTGAAGAACAGTCCGGAAGGCCCCATGCCGAGCGTGAATCCGAAGAGGTAGCCCACGGGAATGTTGATGAGCCAGTACGAGACGAAGGCGATGGGCATGATGATCTTCACGTCCTGGATGCCGCGCAGGATGCCGACCGAGATGTTCTGCACGCCGTCGGAGAGCTGGTAGAGCGCCACGAAGACGAGCAGCTGCGAGGTGATGGCGATCACTTCGGCGTTCGAGGTGAAGAGCGCCGGAATCCGGTTCCGCAGAGCGATGAAGACCAGGGCCGCGAACGCGTTCCAGGCCAGAACCAGATGGTACGATGCCTTGGCCGCGAGCGAGAGCTCTGCGGTGTTGCGGGCTCCGTAGCAGTGGGAGATGCGGATCGTGGTGGCCGCTCCGATCGACGTGACGATCATGAAGGCGCAGTTGCCGAGCGTGATGGCGATCTGGTTGGCTCCGATGGCCTGGGTGCCGAACCAGCCCATCATGATGCTCGTGCCCACGAAGGCCGACGATTCGAGAAACATCTGCGAGGAGATGGGCAGCCCCATGCGCAGCAGCTGAGCGACGACCGGCCGCGACAGCGTGCCGAGCGAGAATCCGGAGAGGTAGCGGCGGTAGCGGCGCCGGCTGACGAAATAGGCGATCATGACGACCGGGGCGATCGTCCGTGCCAGCAGGGTGCCCAGACCCGCCCCTTCGGCACCCATTTCGGGGAATCCGTAGCGGCCGTAGATGAAGACCCAGTTGAAGGCGATGTTGGCCAGGTTGGCGATGATCGTCACGTAGAGCTCGGCGCGCGTGTTGCCCACGCCTTCGAGAAACTGCTTGAAGGCGAAGAAGAGCATGATGGGCGGCAGGCTCAGGAGCAGCATCCGGTAGTAGGGGATCGAGGCCCGGACCACTTCGGCCGGCTGCCCCAGATGGTAGAGCAGCGGAACGGAGAGCCATTGGATCAGTGACATGGCCGCGCCCAGAAGCGTGTAGAAGACCACGGCATTGTGCAGCAGAACCGACGAGCGGCGGTGCTGGCCGCGCACGAACAGCTCGCCCACGAGCGGGGTGAGGCCCAGCGCGATGCCGGCCGAGGCGATGAAGAAGATGAACGAGATGGAGCCGCCGAACGACACGGAGGCCAGCGGCAGCGGATCGTCGCCGCCGTAACGGCCCACCATCAGGTTGTCGGCCACCTGCGTGAGAATCTGCCCCAGCTGGGTGAGCACGACGGGCAGCGCCAGACGGAGGTTCGCGCGGTATTGCTCTCTGTATTTGCCGAAATCGTAAGACATAGGCCGCAAAGGTACGACTTTGTGCGGGAATTACCAATCGAGCCGGAGCGATTCGCACGAAAAAGGGGTGCTGCGGCAGCACCCCTTGCGGATCGATGGAACTCCGGCTTACTCCTCCGCCTTGCGCAGATCGAGGCAGAGTTCGTCGAGCTGCGTCTGGTCGACATAGCCCGGAGCGTCGAGCATGACGTCGCGGCCTGCGTTGTTCTTCGGGAAGGCGATGTAGTCGCGGATCGATTCCGAGCCGCCGAAGAGCGAGCACAGACGGTCGAAGCCGAAAGCCAGGCCGCCGTGAGGAGGCGCGCCGAACTTGAAGGCGTTCATCAGGAAGCCGAACTGCTCCTGCGCCTTCTCGGGCGTGAAGCCCAGACACTTGAAGATCGCGGCCTGCAGCTTGGCGTCGTGGATGCGGATCGAGCCGCCGCCGATTTCGGTGCCGTTGCAGACGAAGTCGTAGGCGTTGGCCCTCACGCGGCCCGGGTCGCTCTCCAGGTATTGAATGTCTTCGGGTTTGGGCGAAGTGAAAGGGTGGTGCATGGCGTAGAAGCGCTGCGTTTCGTCGTCCCATTCGAACATCGGGAAGTCGACGACCCACAGCGGCGCGAATTTTTTCGGGTCGCGCAGCCCCAGCTGCTGGGCCACCTCCAGGCGCAGGGCGCACAACTGCGTGAGCGCCTTGAACTTCTTGCCGCAGAGGATGAAGACCATGTCGCCGGCCTTGGCGCCGCAGCGCTCGGCCAGGGCGCGCACCTCGTCGGGGGTGTAGAATTTGTCGACCGACGACTTCACGCCGGCCTCCTCGACACGGATCCAGATGAGCCCCTTGGCGCCCACCTGCGGCCGTTTGACGAACTCCGTGAGTGCGTCGATCTGCTTGCGCGTGTAGACGGCGCAGCCCGGCGCGGCGAATCCGGTGACGTACTCGGCATCGTCGAAGACGCTGAATCCGTGTCCTTTGGCCAGATCGGTGAGGTCCGAGAACTCCATGCCGAAGCGCAGGTCGGGCTTGTCCGAACCGTACTTCTCCATCGCCTCGATCCACGGCATGCGTTGCAGCGGCTCCGTGAACTCGATGCCCATGACGGTGCGGAACATGTGCTTGGCCCAGCGCTCGAAGACTTCGAGGATGTCCTCCTGCTCGACGAACGACATTTCGCAGTCGATCTGCGTGAACTCGGGCTGGCGGTCGGCCCGGAGATCCTCGTCGCGGAAGCAGCGCACGATCTGGAAGTAGCGGTCGTAGCCGGCCACCATCAGCAGCTGCTTGAGGGTCTGCGGCGACTGGGGCAGAGCGTAGAACTGGTTGGGGTTCATGCGGCTCGGAACGATGAAGTCGCGCGCACCCTCGGGCGTCGAGCCGACCAGATAGGGCGTCTCGATTTCGAGGAATCCCTCGCTGTCGAGGAATCGGCGGATCTCCTGCGCCATCTTGTGGCGCAGGATCATGTTGCGCTGCAGGGGCGGACGCCGCAGGTCGAGGTAGCGGTATTTCATCCGGAGGTCGTCGCCGCCGTCGGACTGCTCCTCGATGGTGAACGGGGGCGTCTGCGCTTTATTGAGAATCCGGATGCTTTGTGCCCAGACCTCGATGTCGCCCGTCGGCATCTTGGGGTTTTTCGATTGGCGTTCGGCAACTAAACCGGTTACTTGGATGACCCATTCGCGGCCCACACTTGCAGCCAGCTCCAGAATTTCCTTTTGAGTAGAGTCTTCATCCGCTACGATCTGCGTCAGTCCGTAGCGGTCCCGCAGGTCGATGAAGGTCATGGCGCCGAGGTTTCGCACTTTCTGCACCCACCCGGCCAGGGTGACGGTCTCTCCCGCATTTTCGGCCCGCAAGGCGCCGCACGTATGGGTTCTGTACATGGGAAAAGTTATGTTTTTTGTTCGTTTCGTTCGTATGTCGGACAAAGATAGATAAAATTTCGGCTGGTGGTGCGTCCCTCCCTATGCCTCGGCGCCGAATTCCATGAGGTAGGCCTTGATGAAGGCATCCAGCTCGCCGTCCATGACCGCCTCGACAGCCGAGGTCTGGCACCCCGTGCGGTGGTCCTTCACGCGGCGGTCGTCGAAGACGTAGGAACGGATCTGCGAGCCCCACTCGATCTTCTTCTTCGAGGCTTCGAGGGCCTGCTGCGTGGCCATGCGCTTGTCCAGTTCGCGCTGATAGAGCTTCGAGCGCAGGATGCGCATGGCGTTCTCGCGGTTCATGAGCTGCGAGCGGGTCTCCATGTTCTCGATGAGGTATTCGACCGGTTCGCCCGTGTCGGCGTCCTTGCCGTGGTAGCGCAGCCGCACGGCCGTCTCGACCTTGTTGACGTTCTGTCCGCCGGCGCCCGACGAGCGGAACGTGTCCCACTCGATGTCCGAGGGGTTGATCGTGATTTCGATCGTGTCGTCGACGGCCGGCGAGACGAAGACCGACGCGAAGGTGGTCTGCCGCTTGTTGTTGGCGTTGAAGGGCGAGAGGCGCACCATGCGGTGGACGCCGTTTTCGCTCTTGAGGTAGCCGTAGGCGTATTCGCCCTCGAATTCGAGCGTGCACGACTTCACGCCCACCTCGTCGCCCGCCTGGTAGTCGAGCACCTTGACCTTGTAGCCGTGGGCTTCGCCCCAGCGGGTGTACATGCGCAGCAGCATCGACGCCCAGTCGAGCGCCTCGGTGCCGCCCGCCCCGGCGTTGATGTCCATGATGGCGCCTAACTTGTCCTCGTCGCGGCGCAGCATGTTGCGCATTTCGAGTTTCTCGATGCGTTCGAGCGTGCGGGCGTACTGTTCGTCCATCTCGGCTTCGCTGACGACCCCCTCCTTCACGAAGTCGGGCATCAGCTCCAGGTCTTCGACATCCTTGCGCACGGCCTCGTAGTCGTCGACCCACGCCTTGATGAGGGCCACCTTGCGCAGCTGTTCGCGCGCCGCGGCCGGATCGTTCCAGAAGTCGGGCACCTGGGTCTTCTCCTCCTCGTTCTGGAGGTCGATGCGTTTCTGTTCGATGTTGAGGCACCGCTCCAGCGCCTCGCGGCGGCTTTCGAGCGCCTTGATCTGTTCGGCAAGTATCATAGGTCTGTTTTCAAATCGAGTTTCTGTGCGGCGAAGCGCAGGATCAGTTCGGCCGTCGCTTCGATGCCCAGCGCCGAGGTGCTGACGCAGAGGTCGTACGAGGCGGCGGCGCCCCATGTCCGCATGCTGTAGTAGTTGTAGTAGGCGGCGCGGCGTGCGTCGCCCCGGGCCATCGCCTGGCGCGCTTCGGCTTCGGTGCAGCCCGTGCGGCCGCAGATGCGCGCCGCACGCTCGTCGTTCGAGGCGGTGATGAAGACGCTCAGCGAGCGCGGGTGGTCGCGCAGGATGTAGTCGGCGCAGCGCCCCACGAAGATCGCCGATCCCTGCGAGGCGATGCCGCGGATCACGTCGCTCTGGATTTTGAACAGCGCGTCGCCCGAAAGCACGTCCGATGCGCTGCTTTCGGCGCCCGTGAACGGCGCCCGCAGGTAACCTAACAGCGTCGCCAGACGGTTGTGCGACTCCTTCTCGTCGGCCCGTTCGAAGACCTCGGGGCAGAGGCCGCTTTCGCGGGCCGCCAGGTTGATGAGCTCCTTGTCGTAGAGGCGTACGTTCAGCCGCCGGGCCAGCTCCTCGCCGACCGATTTGCCGCCGCTGCCTATCTGGCGGCCGATGTTGATGACGAATCTATTCTCCATCGCGGGGTTCGTTGAGTGTTTGCGCCGCCATCATCGCGCGGAACTTGCGCAGCTGGTGTGTGAGCATGAAGAAAGCCACGACGGCAGCCAGCACATCCGAGAGCGGCATGGCGCACCAGACGCCCCAGCTTCCGTTCCACGGCGTCGCCGCGTCGAAGAGCCCGGGCAGCAGCAGCAGACCCGGCACCAGGAAGAGCAGCTGCCGCGACAGCGAGAGGAAGACCGCCTTGCCGGCCATGCCGATGCTCTGGAAGAAGTTGGTGGCCACCATCTGGAACCCGATGATCGGGAAGAAGGCGAAGACGATGCGCATGCCTTTCGATGCCAGTCCGATGAGCTCTTCGTCGGTGGTGAAGAGCGAGACCGCCAGCCGCGGCCCCAGTTCGCCGATCAGGAATCCGCAGGTCGTCACGCACGTGGCGCCCAGGATCGTCAGCCGCAGCACGCGCAGCACGCGGTCGTACTGCCGGGCGCCGAAGTTGTATCCGGCGATGGGCTGCATGCCCTGGTTCACACCCATGACGATCATCACGAAGAAGAATCCCAGCCGGTTGACGATGCCGTAGGCGCCGATCATCAGGTCGCCGCCGTAGCGCTGCAATCCCTTGTTGATGAGGATCACGATGAAACATGCCGCGAGGTTCATCAGAAAGGGCGACATGCCGATGGCCATGATGTCGCGCACGATGCGTTTCTTCAGTTTGTAGATGCCGCGGCTGAAGTGGAGCAGTTCGCTTTTGTCCGACAGAATCCGGAACTGCCACACGAGCGAAACGACCTGCGCCAGCACCGTGGCGATGGCCGCTCCGCGGATGCCCCAGCCGAAGCCGTAGATGAACAGGGCGTCGAGCGCCGTGTTGATGATTACGGTGTTGATCGTCGCGTACATCGACTGCCGCGGGTGGCCCGAGGCCCGCAATACGGCGTTCAGACCCAGGTACATGTGCGTGATGACATTGCCCGCGAGAATGATGGACATGTACTGGTGGGCGTATCCCACCGTCGCCTCGCTGCCGCCGAAGAAGTAGAGGATCGGGTCGAGCAGGGCCAGCGTCGCGGCGGCGAATGCCACGCCGATGATGCCGTTGAGCACCACCACGTTGCCCAGCACGCGCCGGGCCGTGTCGTAGTCGCGCTGTCCCAGACGCATCGAGATGAGCGTGGCGGCGCCGACGCCCACGAGCGAGCCGAACGCCGCGGCGAGGTTCATCAGCGGGAACGTGAGCGCCAGACCCGAGATGGCCAGCGGGCCCACGATCTGCCCGATGAAGATGCTGTCGACCATGTTGTAGAGCGACGAGGCGGTCATGGCGATGATCGCCGGCACGGCATACTGCACCAGCAATTTGCGGATCCGCTCCGTTCCCAGCTCCGTGGCTGCCGACTTCAGTTCCGACACTTCGTTTTTCGTTTTATTCCAGTTCCCAGTCGCTGCCGTCCTTGCGGTCCTTGACACGGATGCCTGCGGCGGCCAGTCCGTCGCGGATGCGGTCCGAGGCGGCCCAGTCTTTGGCGGCGCGGGCCTGCATGCGCTCGGCCAGCAGCATTTCGACCAGCGGCGTCACGTAGTCGCGGCCTGCGGCGGCACCTGCGGCCTTTTCGTCCTTGAGCCCCAGGATGTCGAACGCATAGCGGCGCACGGTGGTCCGCAGCGTCTCCAGATCGGCCGCCGTGACGGTCTGCGCCCCGTCGTGGAGCAGGTTGATCGTCCGCACCCAGTCGAAGAGGGCCTTGCGGTCGATTTTCATCGGTTCGGCGTTTTCTTCCGCCGCCGGGATGATTGCGACATCCGCCTTGCCGGGTGACGCGCTGCCGGGGACGATTGCGAAGGGGATTCCCAGCTGTTTCAGGACCGCCCCGGTCCGGCCGGCGTCTTCGCGGCTGCCCGTGTCGAGGACGACGACCCGTTTGGCGGTCCTGACCGGAGCCGTCAGGATCGCCGGGTCCTGCACGAAACAGTCGTAGAAGTTCCGGCTGATCTCTCTGCCGTTCACTTTCAGCACGAGACGGAGCTGAGCGTCGCCGCGGACGCCGTCCGGCACCCGGAAGCGGACCGGCGCGGTCGCGACCCTGAACGGTTCTGCGGCCGGCGTCGGGAAGGTTCCGGCCGGAAGCTCCCGCCCGTCGGCGGTGACGCAGGTCAGTTCGGCCGTTCCGGCCGGCACCGGCCGGTCCGTGCTGTCGGCGATGTAGAGCGTGAAGTCGTTCTCGCGGCCGGAAAAGAGCCCGCGCGGCATGATCGACTGCTCATCGCGCAGGCCGACCAGAACCGGCTGATTCCAGAGGGTCGCGGCCTTGAGCCGGTAGCCGTGGAACCACGG